>CAZYAC010000167.1:0-10996 GCA_964645475.1 uncultured Saprospiraceae bacterium
CAATATTGACATTACGGGTAATTACTCTAGAACAACCTGCACTGTTGGTCGCAGTGAGGGTTACATCAAAACTACCTTCTTCAGTATAAGTGATATTAGCAGGATTAACAGCCGTAGAAGTTTGTCCATTACCAAAATCCCATAGGTAGGTAAGCCCCGGACTCGTTGAAGTATTATTAAAGCTCACTTCCAATGGAGCAGTACAGCTAACCGCAGGATTGGGGGAAAGTGTAAAATTTGCATCCGGTTGGTCCGTAGCGGTAATAACATCTGGGAATAATTCTGTCACATCACAACCGGTTAGGTTAGTAGTAACTTCTAGTCCTATATCAAAGGTTCCTCCATTATTGTACGTATTATTTGTCGTAGCCCCAGTACCTGAGCCACCGTCTCCAAAAGACCATTGATAACTGGTCCCCATAATAGCAGCATTACCATCGAGATTACTAGTAAAGGCCGTATTTAAGGGAGCACATCCTCCTGCGGGATCAGCAACAATCGTCACAACTGGCTTTTCGAATACACTAATAGTAACTGTTCCGATGAGGTTACCTCCCTGTGCATCGCGTAATTCTACGTTAAAGGTACCCGCTTCACCAAATGTATTGGTAGGGTTTTGAATAGATGCGACAGCTCCGTCCATAAAATCCCAAAAGTAGGAGCCCTGACCAGCAGGTCCAGAGAAAGAAACTTCCAATGGCAAACAACCTTCACTTATATCTGAAGTCTGAGCTTGAATGTCAGTCATAAAGGTAAAAAGGATAAAGACAGAGAATAGAGGTATAAAACGTATTTTCATAACTAAATAAGTTTTTTTAGCAGTAAATAATACTGCTTATGTAAGACTTTACATTATTATTATCTTGCAAACATAACTCAAAACCACTAAGTTTGCAATTAAGTAATAATATAAGTATGAATACTATAATACGTTTTTCCCTTTTCTTTGTGCTATTTTTAGGCGCTTTTCTTGTTAATGGGCAAGAATTAGATACTCGTCAAGCACCTCTTCCTTGTGTAGATAAGACTTTTTCGGTAGTCGCTCATATCGTTTTGGATAGTTTGGGTGAGCCTAATATAACTCAAGCGGAGATTACGGAAGCGATTGATTCCGCCAATAGTGCCTTTGCACCGATCTGTATTGGTTTTGAAATTTGTGAATTTAGAACGATTCCTAATTTTCAGTATGATAACTTAGATCTACAGACTACTGAGTGGGAAGAATTGCAGGTGAAATATCATGTAGCTCGTAGAATTAATCTATTTTTTGTGGAGAACTTTGGCGCGACACTACCTTATGTATGCGGATTTACAGAAGATGATATTACAGAGCTGGAGCGAGGTGGAATTGTGATTCGTAAAGGAGACTGTATGGCTTCGGGTAGTAGCGCAATTACCCAAGAACTCGGCCGTTATTTTGGCTTATTAAATACATTTGAAGGAGATCGAGAAGAACTGGTCGATGGTAGCAATTGCGCTACGACGGGTGATTTAATTTGTGACACGCCTGCCGATCCTTTCAGAATAGGAGATATGGTTGCCACCTATGTAGATGAAGGTCAAGGTTGTCGTTTTATCTTAGGAGATAGAGATCCAAATGGTGATTGGTACGCCCCTCACGTCGGAAATTATATGAGTTATTACCCCTTCGCTTGTGCTTGTGGATTCACCTATGAGCAATATTTAAAAATGGCTAATACCTATCTGAATTCTCCTGAAAAAATGTGGTAAAAACGTAGACAAAATGAATGTCCGTTTTGACTTCCTACTTACTGACAAGCAGACGTAAAAAATCATGCCTGGATCAAAAGGTCCAAACATGATCGATTTATAAGAGAGATTCATTTTATAAAAAAATCATGTCTAGAACAGAATTCGTCCAAACACGATTTTAAAAGAGAGAAGGAATTCGTGATATCCTTGAGATATTTGTTATAGGATAAGTAAGGGATTAAGTTTTTTAGTAATTAGGGTTGTAGGTTGAAAATCGAATAAGCAACTATTAGGCGTTTTTTAGACAGAAAATAGATTACTTGTTCTTCATTTGGACTTTTGCTTATCCTATGCAACAAATATCGGGAGTAATTCTTAGATGACCAATAGCGATAAAGGGGGACAAAAAGGGCAAAACAGGGGATATTACCCCATTATTTTAGGATATTTTTGGGTAATTAGTCCAAAAAGTTAAAATTCAATTGAATAGCGGTTCCTTTTTTTGTGGGCAAAAACCGACAAGTTCCGCCAATCTTCTCCATTCGATAGCGCATATTATCCAGTCCATTTCCTCTACCCTGCTCTTTTTCGGCAAGATTAAAACCGATTCCATTATCGGTGATGGTCAAAATAAAGTGATCTTTCTCCATTTTCATTTCGATAAGCACCTTACTCGCCTGCGCATGTTTGACGATGTTATTTAATATTTCCTTGTAGGCAAGAAATACCATTCGACGTATTTTTCCAGCAACCATTTGCTTCTCTGGCAGGTTTTCGGAGATTTCAAATAAGTAATCGGTATCTAGACTATCGAAAAGCTGTTCCGTATAGCTCATCAAGTAGTGAATCAATTTACCTAATGAATCATTCCGAGCATCTACCGCCCAGATGGTTTCGCGGATGGTAATAGAAATTTCCTGCGCATCTTGCGTTAGTTTTTCCATTTCTTTTTTCCATCTGGGATGCTCAAATTTTGTTTCTAGCATCGCTGTTTTTAAGCTAATAGCTGAAAGACGTGACCCTAAATCATCGTGCATATCTCTGGCGATCCGAAGTCGCTGTTTTTCCAAGGCAATATTTTTATCAAACTGTGCTTGCTCTTTTCGCCTTTTTTGTTTTTGGAAAAAGGTAACGATACCAGCAGCAATCATGCCCACTATGATACTCACTGAAAAAAATATTAAGAACGTAAATGCCCAGGTTTTCCGGAAAGGAGGAAGTAACTTAATTTCGACCGAATCCGTTAGATTTTCATTCCAGATACCATCCGAATTGGCTGCCTGTATTTCGAAAGTATAATCCCCGGGTTCAATATTGGTGTATTGACATTTACCACCACTCTCTACTATTTTCCATTCTTTTTCTTCGGGTGATAAGCGGTACCGAATCAAGTTTTCTTTGCTACTACTATATTCGATGGCCACAAAGTGAAATTCTAATTTATTATCTTTGGGATCAAGGCATAGTTTCTCTATTTCTTCAATATTGGTCGCGCCCGTATTTTCACATTTTAAATCCGGTCGTTTTTTACCATCGATTAAGATATCTGTAATTTGAGGAATAGCTAAGGGAATTTCTGATTTAATGTCTTTCGGGTCAAAAATGACCAGTCCATAATCTCCCCCGAATGCCAATCTGCCATCTTTTAGTTTTAGATGGGCATTCATTGAAAATCGTTCACTACCAATACCGTCTGCCTGATCATAAGCGATTATTTTTTTATTGGAGGGAAAAAAATGATAAATGCCCTTATTGGTTGACATCCAAAGATTTCCATCCTCGTCCGGAAGAATTCCAAATACTTCATTTGGGAGGTCAGTATTTTTGCTATGATAATTAAATAATCTAGAATTATAATTAAAGGAAACCAATCCGTCAATACTACCAATCCATAAGATAGAATCGCCGGGATTCATAAACATATTATAAATTTGACCAGTATGCTGAATACTGTCCTTTCTTGAAAAATCTAAAAGATCATAAAAGGCTAATTGGGTATTGCTTTTTTCTACTACCACCAAATTACCTATATAATCTTCGTATAAGTTCAATGGCGCAACAATTTTATCAGTTCCTGGGATTTGAACTGTTTCAAAATTATTATTTTGTTTTTTGAGAGAAAATAGTCCTTTTGAAACACCATGAGCAAAAATAGTTTGTCCATTTCGGAGTAATAGACCATCTGTAAAATATTTTGATGATTTCGTTTTTACAAATTTGTAAGCGTTTGAATTAACATAATGGAATTGATCCGAAATATAATAGTCGGTCCAAAGTCTGTTTTCTGAATCTTCAAATGCGAAATAAATTTCCGTGTTATCCTTATTCGGTTGATCAGATATTATTTCTCGCACCAGTCTTCCTTCTTTATCTAATACGATAATTTTTTTATTCGTAAATGCCCATATTTCTTCGTTCTCACGTTGAACTAATCCTGTTACTACGCTACCGACCGTATGATTTATGAATTTTGTTTTATCAGGGTGAGAAAAGTATATTCCATCGTTCTGACTGGAGACCCAGATATTTTGTTCTTTGTCTACTAAAGCCGTCATAATTCTATTATCAGGGTCTGATTCTTTTAAGATATCAAAATTTAATTTTCCGATAATTTTTTTGGCCTTCAAATTATAACGAAAAAGGTCTCCAAAAATAGTTGTTATTAAAAGTTCATCTTTGTTAAAAACAGATATTTTTCGGACCGATGGCAATGGTTCTTTTTGCCATAAAAGAGGCTTATTTTTCTTTGTTGGAGAATTAATCACAATTTCGTTCAGTCCACCTTCCCCACCAATTAACAAAACCTCTTTATTAAGAGGATGAATCGAATAAATTCCTAAATCCTTTAAATTTCTTTTTCTGATCTCTTTTAAATCTCCATTTCTAAATTCAAAAATATTCAATGGACTACCTCCCAAATTATAGGCATAAACCATCGTCACATGATCGAATTGCTTGACCATACCTCGATTAAAATTTCTTTGAGTTTCTGTCCCTGTACAGGCGATAAATTTTCTTTCGGAAAGATCAAATTGCCGAAGACTATCCTTGTGTAATAACCAAAGAACATTACCCGTTTTACCACAACTATGAAATCCAGATACTACATTCCTACTAGTATCCTTAATTGAATAAGGAGTGAATTTTTCGGTTTCTATATCATAGTGATTTAATGCCTGATAAGTCGTAATCCATAGATCGTTTTTTCCATCTTCTACGATCTGCCCTTGTATATTTTTGCCAAGTATTCCGAAAGTGTCAACAGGTAAGGCTCCATAGTCTTTTACCTGAAATCCATCATAACGTTGTAGGCCAGAAGTGGATCCAATCCATAGGAATCCTTTTGAATCTTTAAACAAAAAGCTATTAGAAGGATTACGTAATTGATCTGAGGTCGTCAGTTGTTGCCAATGTAAATAAGGCAGCGACTGAGCAGAAAGCGCCAAAGAGAAAAAAAAGAAGAAAATATTAAAGATGGTATTGCGCATGTATTACAAAATTCTAAAAACTCACTATAAGTAGGTAACCTTTACACTAAAAAATTTAATTTTTTGACTTAAAAAACCGAACAAAAGAGATAGCCTTTTAATTCGGTTGCATTTTTCATAAGCCTAAAATCACTTGTTACTGATTCAGAAAATTAGTAAGTGTTATCAATCCGCCAGTTCCCGGAGGTTGACAATAATTAGGACAAGGCAGTACTACCGTATCATTCGCGTTATCCATAAGATGACCACTACTATCAATCCCCACGGCTATCTTAGTCGCTGGTTTGGGTTCATCGGTAATAAACCCCGGTATTTGAACCATGGTAATTGCTCCTGAATTTTGTAGGTCGGTTAATTCATCTTTGTAATACTTAGGGCCAAATATCTCAGCCTTGTTCACAAATGTTACTTTTGAAATTGATACTCTCATGTTAATCGATTTAAGAAGGGTTATTATAAAAAAACTTGATAACTTAAAGGTAAAGTCAACTTTTCGGAATTTTATCCCCCTTTTGTACTATTTTTAGGAAAAAGTGTCAATCTAGAAGAAGTTTTTCCAGAAAAAATCTTTTCTTGTAGAGAAGACACTCTCTAAAAAATTTAAGATGAAGAATACGCTCAACATCTGTATCGTAGAAGATTCAGATGATTATCGAATAGCGCTACAAGAAATGATTAACGCTACTCCTGGTTTCACCTGCACATTCACTTACGGGAATGGAGAAAGTGCCTTAAAAAAAATACCAAGTCAAACGCCAGATATCGTTTTAGTTGATATTGGACTTCCGGGAATTTCGGGATTAGAGTTAATAGCAACTATCAAAGCAAAAATTCCCAAAATTCAATTTATGGTATTAACCGTATCCGAAGAAGGGGATAAAATTTTTAATGCCCTTAAAGTCGGAGCCAGCGGCTACCTCCTAAAAAGCACGCCTCCCAAAAAAATCATCGAAGCCATTCGCGATTTGGCAAATGGAGGAGCGCCGATGAGTCGAAAAATTGCTCGCCTAGTAGTCGCCTCTTTTCAAGGGTTACCCGCAGTTCCCGAAAATCCCTATGATAAAATTCTTACCAAAAGAGAAAAAGATGTTCTTCGAGAATTATCCAAAGGGCTACTTTATAAAAACATTGCCGCAGAATTGAACATCTCCATCGAAACTGTAAAAAGTCATTGTCATAATATCTATACCAAACTACACGCAACTACGCGTACGGAAGCGATCAATAACTATAAAAACGGCAACAAAAGATTTACCTAATTTCTAAAATGAATGCTTAAAAATCCGGCACTTGATCACTCCATCCCACTGGCCATTCAACGTTAGAAAATCTTCTGGCAAATTGATCGGCACGTCTGATCGGCTCAATAATTCGGTAATCTCCTGCCAAGGCAAAAATAATCTCCACGGCGGTAATCTGACTAACCTGATGGCCACAACTCACGTATACTGGTTTTACCTCCTTACGCGTTCGTAACACGTATCCAATTATTTCATCACCATCATAAATAGAGGCTCGGTCTCCCTTTTCAGTACCTATGGAATACGCCCTTTTCAGTAACGGATCTTTTGCTACACCAATTGCTGGAACATCCGCTATGATCCCCAACCAACTCGCTACGCCCAATCTCCGAGGATGGGCGGTACCATGTCCATCAATAATTAACAGATTGGGAACAAGGTTACGCGTCGTACAAAGTTCCTTTAGCGCTCGGGCCAATAAAGGTCCTTCTCGGAAAGCAAAATAGCCCGGCTCATACGCTACGGTAGCGTTATAAACCTGCGTAAAAATCCCCAAAGACTGATCTGGCCAAGCTAATACATCAATCGCTACAAATCCTTTATCTCCTTTGTATTGAATATCAAAAGTAAAAATCAGATCGCCATTAGAAACTTCGTAACCACTACCTGCTGCAGGTACGACCAATTGACTCGCCAGTTCAAGTTGCTTTTGCCGCAAAATTTCTTTATCCATTCTAGCGTTTGTCTAAATTTTAACTTTATGATAACCAATACTTTATGAACCTGACTTCAAATTGTTAAATTTTTAGACAAGCTCTTAGCTATTTTGTCAACATTCCTTACCTTCGATCTATGAAAAATAAGGTTAAAGATCAACAATCTATTTGGTTAAATTCTAATGATTCCAAAATTATTGAAATTATCGATCAGCGTTTTTTGCCACACCAACTAGTTATAGAACAATTAAAAACCTGGAAAGATTCCGAAGAGGCTATTCGAGAAATGCACGTTCGCGGAGCGCCCCTGATTGGAGTAACCGCTGCTTACGGTATGTACCTTGCCTGCTTGGAAGCCAAAGGTCATTCAAATAAAGAAGCGTTTTTTTTAGACGTTGCCGATGCGTTAAAAGCCAGTCGTCCCACTGCGGTAAATCTTGCGTGGGCAGTAGATCGCCAACTGGGAGTAATAAATGCTATTAAAAATTCGGAAGAAATAATTTCTGAATCGTTAGCGCTTGCAAATAAAATCAGTGACGAAGAAATCGACAATTGTGCAAAAATTGGTCAACATGGTCTTGAACTTCTACAACCTTTAATTGCAGAGAAAAAAGGGAAACCGCTCAATATACTTACCCATTGTAATGCTGGCTGGTTGGCTTGCGTCCAACATGGTACAGCTACCGCTCCTATGTATGCAGCCCATCGAGCGGGTGTTCCTATCCACGTTTGGGTAGACGAAACACGTCCACGAAATCAAGGTGCCCGACTTACCGCTTGGGAACTAGCACAAGCAGGTATTCCGCATACCGTCATTCCAGATAATACGGGTGGTCATTTGATGCAACACGGATTGGTAGATTGTTGTATCGTGGGTAGTGACCGAACTACCCGCACGGGAGACGTCGCTAATAAAATTGGAACTTACCTAAAAGCACTAGCTGCAAAGGACAATAAAATCCCATTTTATGTAGCGCTACCAGGCTCTACTTTCGACTGGGACATTCGTGACGGAGTAAAGGAAATTCCTATCGAAGAGAGAAATTCAAAGGAAGTAAAATTTATTCAAGGATTGTACGAAAAAAACATTATAAAAGTCTTAGTTTCGCCTCCAGAAAGTCCGGCTGTCAATTTTGGTTTTGACGTTACTCCGGCGCATTTAGTTACCCGCCTAATCACCGAGCGAGGAGTGTGTCAGGCTAATGAAGCAGCAATTCATGAATTATTTTCAGAATACTAGTACCATGGAAGAAGGGTATATAAAATTTCACTGTGATTGGGAAAAAGGGCCGGCGCTTTCAACCAAGTTGTTGCAATCCATTGATTGGGGACGTCAAGAAATGTATTCCCGAGGATTAATTGGTGCGTATGATAATGGAATTGGTTATGGTAATATTAGTGAACGCTTAAAGGATGGAAAATTTGTCATCAGTGGATCGGCTACTGGAGGATTGAAAAAATTAGCATCGGCTCATTATAGTATGGTTCAAAAAATTGATGTTAAAAAAAATAGAGTTTGGTGTAGTGGTCCAATTAAAGCTTCTTCCGAAACGATGAGTCATGCCGTGATTTATCAAAATTGCCCAGAGGTTAATGCAGTCATTCATATTCACGACCTTAGTTTGTGGAAGTCTATCATCCATAAGGCACCCACGACTCATGCGTCTGTACCTTATGGCACTCCGGAAATGGCCAAAGAGATTATCCGTCTTTTAAAAGAGACCAACGTTCGTCAACATACCGGATATTTTGCGATGGCGGGACACGAAGAGGGCATCATTGCATTTGGTACTAATATGGAGCACGCAATCAGCCGCCTAAGTTGTCTGCTCGACTGTGGGATATAAATAGACTTTATCCTAATTTGTTAAAAAAAATTTCGAAAACTGTCACATTTAATCAAAAAATGATTTAAATTGTTTTTAATTCCAATCTACTCTATAAGTTAAAAAAGTGTTATAACACGATTCTTTCAGCGCTCTTCAAGGTGTTATAGCACGATTTTTGCAATTATTTAAATATCCTCACCTGTCACACCAACCTCTTCCTCCCGCTTGACAGCCCTTTTCTCTCCACCATACGCCTCTTCTCCCTTACAAGTTTTTAATACACGAGGTCCTCTCATTCGTGGAAACACCATAACAATTTAACCATGAAGTACTTTTTTTACCACACATTACTTACCTTCCTATTTATTACCAGTACCTCCACCATTTTCGCTGCCACCATTTTTTCCGCTCAAAGCGGAGATTGGGATGATCCTGACAGCTGGTCTCCAGCAGTAGTTCCGTCTGTAACAGACGAAGTGATTATTGAAGATGGCCATACCATTACTAAGAGCGGAGCCTCTTATACGCACCAAGGAAATATTACGATCCAAGAAAACGCTGAATTAATTACCAGTGCTGGAAATAGTTCAAATGGATTTACCTTCGATGGAGGTACTTTCAACGTTTTTGGAAAACTGACCTTACCTTTTCCAGATAGAGATCTAGACATTATCGGAAACAGTTTATTTATTGGACACCCATCAGCAGTCATTTTTGTTAGTGACGACTGGGAAGTTTATGACCAAGCAGAAGTTGTGATCAATGGTATCTGTGTTGAAGTAGATGATGATTTTACGATCAGTGGCACTGATGCTAGTGTATGTGGAGATGGAGGAGTAAGTATCGGGAATAACGCTAACAATAATACTTTTAATTTAATAAACGGAGCGACGTCAGATCAGGTATGTCTCGATACGGAAGTTTACCGTGGAATAGGAGGCGAATGTGAAACCTTGATTACCGCAGGATCCGGAAACGCACAACCTATTGCCTTCGATGATTTTGAAATAACTAATATCAACACACCTGTACTGGTGGATATTTTATTCCAAGACAAACCCGATACAGATCCAGATACCAACGATACCTTAATGATCGTTAGTGTGGGTCCAGATATGACAGCAACGGGAGATACTTCTTTACAGGGAGGTACCATCGTAGTGGACGATAATGGAACACCGAATGATCCGGGCGATGACTTTGTTAACTATACGCCACCGACTGATTTTGTAGGAGTGGATACTTTTTACTATACTATTACTGATCAAAACGGAGGTTATAGCACTGCACTGGTAACGGTAACCGTGAGCAACCCACTACCGGTGACCTGGTCAGATTTTTATGGTAAAGAGTTAGCTTGTGAAGTGGTCCTTAACTGGACTACCGCTAGCGAACTTAACAATGAATATTTTGAAGTAGAAAAGAGTTCCAACGGAAGAGATTTTACTTTCTTGGGTACGGTAAAAGGATCAGGAACCACGACTGATTTCCGACAATATAAATTTGTGGACAAATTACCGGCAACAGAAAATTATTACCGCATCAAGCAAGTTGATTTTGATGGCAAGACAGATTACTCAAAAGTAATCGTCCTGAAATCTAACTGTATTGAAAATGATGAGAACATCGGTATCGCTACCCTATTCCCAAATCCAGCGATGTATAATGATGCGCACTTGAGATTTAACGCTCGGCAAACAGAAGAAACCTTTTTAATGGCAAGTGACTTGTTTGGTAATATTATTATCAATCAGCCACTAACTGTCCATAGCGGAATGAACAACGTAGATTTAGATATTACCGATTGGCCAGCTGGAACTTATACGATCTGGTTAGGAAAGCAGTCCAAGCGATTTATTAAAATTAAAGATTAATAGTACTTTTTAAATTGTGATTGTGAAGTTTTTCAATAACTTCAAAAATAATCCCGACGATCGTATTGATCGCCGGGATTTTATTTTTTTGAATATTTTATCAAAAATTCTATTGGTTACTCGATAGAAGTTTTA
>CAZYAC010000168.1:0-10973 GCA_964645475.1 uncultured Saprospiraceae bacterium
CAGTGAATCAATCATAAAGATAAGCTACTTAGAAAAATTACCATATCATTAATTTTATTGGTTTTGTGTAAAATGTTGGACTTAACGGAACGACTTTTCTCTAGAACGACTTTTAGGTTGTAGTAAATGTGCTTATCTTTAGGTTCTAATGAAGAATGTGATAATGAAAAATTAATAATGCCCTCTATCGTGTAATTTGTATTTGTCTAATCTTCGATTAGTTAGGATGATGAAAAATGAAAAGACAGAAGTCATAGAAAATCTTTATTCAACATTTAGGAAGTATACCACTTCCAATATGCATTACTGTGATTGCGGATGTATCGACCTAAATGATGTAAAGAAATTGGCCTCAAAAAAATTAAGAGATTTAGAGGAAGATGATTTTTGTTCTTATCACGGAAGTGCACTTTACACTTGGGGAGACATGGAACATTACAAACATTTTTTACCAAGAATACTGGAAGTTCATAATAAATTGAATGGAAGAGGATTAATTGGGTTATATGAATTAACCACCAAACTAGACTACGCAAAATGGAATACTTGGGAGCAACAAGAAAAAAAGGCTATAAAAGACTTCATATATACTGATTGGAATGATTTTGTTAATGAAAAAGAATCAGATATTGGGAAAGATGATTTAGCGTACTATTCATTTTTTTTTGAGTTAGAAAGTTTGGTCAAATTATGGAAGATTGATGGCCAAGGAACAGGGCTAAGAAATTTTGTTTATTTTTTTTACTACAACGGCACAGAACTCATCAGTAAAGGACTAGAAATAAAAGATAAAAATTACGACAGCCTTTTTAAAGAATTTATAAATCAAGAGCAATTAGTAGAGAGACTTGAAGAAGCATTTTTTAAGGTTGAATCAGAAAATAAGGAGTATGCCGAAAAAATATCAGCAGTAACCCAAATGATTGAACAAGAAAGAAAAAGAATAGGGAATAAAAAAATCTAACACATTTGCTCGAGCTGCGTTTACCTATAGGTCATTGACTACTTGATAAAAAGAAGATAAATTTTAAAATAAATAATTTGATCCTTAATAATATATTTTCCATGAAAAAACTGATATACATTACTTGCTTATTAATGTTTGCCAATACCTTGTTAGGGCAGACAAAAATGTCTTTTGAGGTTCCAACCGAAATAGAAGAACTTGGACATAATTATGTAGATAAAAATCTAGAGGTTTGGCAACTTGCCCCAACCGACGTCGCGGATTTATCCGTAACAGATTATCATTCAGTGCCTTCAACAGGCGCACACCATCTTTACCTTAATCAAAGATACCGAGGGATTCCGATCACGGATGCACTTGTGAATTTAACGATTACCGCTGATGACAAAATCTATGAAAGTGGTCACCGACTGGTGGCTGCCTTAGAAGAAAAAATAAATAAAACAGCTCCAGAAATTTCAGCTGCAACCGCTTTATCACAGGCGATCCAGTTTCTTGGTTTAAAGGCAGCAGAACTACCGCGTTTACTGGAAAATCCTTCGCCCAATTTATGGATATACGAAGGTGGTGCCATCAGCGAAGAGCCGATAAAAATTCAATTAAATTATATCATGGACGGAGTCCAAAATCTCCGCTTAAGTTGGCAACTCGCCATCCGTCGCCTAGATAATAGCGACTTTCCTAGTTTGCATATTGACGCGGTAACTGGTACGATTTTAAATAATCATAACTATACGCATTATTGTAAATTTGATGGACCAAACCCTTATGGTCGTTTATTAAATAATGCGTCTTGTAACCACAATCATCCTTCGAATTTCCATAACGAAACAGCTACCCTATCCACCGGTAGCTATCGCGTTTTCCCTTTACCCGTTGAAAGTCCCGCTCATGGAAGCCGAGGACTCATTAGTGATCCGGACGATGCTACTGGTTCGCCTTTTGGCTGGCATGATAACAACGGAATTCCTGGAGCAGAATTTACCATCACAAGAGGAAATAACGTTCACGCTTATCAGGACAGTGACGGAAATAATGTCGGTAGCATGGACGAACCTAATGGTGGTACAAGCCTTAATTTTGATTTTAGTTATAATCTAAATAATACACCCGCCCAAAATCAAGACGCGGCCGTTACCAATCTTTTTTACACCGCTAACGCGATGCATGACATTACCTACCGTTACGGCTTTACCGAAGCATCAGGTAATTTCCAACAAAATAATTATGGAAATGGTGGTTTTCAAAATGATTATGTTTTAGCAGAGGCCATGGATGGAGATGCGTTCAACAACGCACAATGGAGTGCAGGACCAGAAGGCAGTCGTGGTCGACTAGAAATGTTTTTATGGAATCGAGATGCGGGCGGACAACGAGTCGTCAATGTCTCTGAACCCAATATCGCCGCTGGTTTATACAATGCTGGTCTTGCCAATTTTGGTCCTCCCATCAGCAATACACCCGTTTCAGGAGAAGTCGTCATTGTAGATGATGGTATTAATAACCCACTAAGTAGTGATGCTTGTGAACCTAATTTTATCAATGGTAGTGAACTGAACGGAAAAATCGCATTGGTTGATCGCGGTGGCTGTGATTTTGAATTAAAAACCGCTTACGCAGAAAGTTTTGGCGCCATCGCTGTTATTATCTGTGATTTCAATCCAGAACCTGCTGCGGTACTCGGTGTACCCGGCGTTCCTAACCCCAATATTCCCACCGTTAGAATTGGTAGTATAGACTGTGAAAAAATCAGGGTGCATGCCAGTAACGGATTACAAATTTCGCTCGTACTACCCCCTCCTACTGGTCCAGATTTTTTGAACGGAAGTGTCGATAATGGAACCATCATTCATGAGTATACGCATGGGATTACCAATCGACTCACGGGCGGTGCAAGCAATAATTTTTGCCTCGACAATAACGAACAAATGGGCGAAGGCTGGAGCGATTTTTTTGCATTGGCATTGACAAGTAAAAGTGGAGATGTAGGCAGTACTCCTCGTGGAATTTCTACTTTTCTACAACGAGAACCCAACGATGGAAAAGGTATCCGAGATTTTCCATATAGCACGGATATGGCTATTAATCCTTACACTTATAAAGATATTGGCAATGCTCGGATTCCACACGGACTGGGTGCGGTTTGGTGTACCATGCTCTGGGATTTAAATTGGGCAATGATTGCTCAATATGGATTTAGCGCGGATTTTTATAACGGTGATTTAGGAAATAATCGGGCCTTACAGCTTGTCATGGATGGTCTAAAAATGCAGCCCTGTGATCCTGGTTTTGTAGATGCCCGTAATGCCATTTTACAAGCAGATCAGATCCGCTATGGAGGGGAAAATCAACGATTGATCTGGGAGGTTTTTGCTCGACGTGGATTGGGTTATTCTGCCGATCAAGGTAGCAACAACGGCGTGGATGCTTTCGAAGCCTTCGATATACCAGAACTGTTGGTAGAAGAATTAAAAGTTACCAAACGCTCTTCGCCCATCATTGATGCGGGAGATGTTTTCAATATTTTTCTAGAAGTTTTTAATCATAAAAATGAGACCCTTACCGATGTGGTCGTGTCAGATATTTTGCCCGAGGGACTAACCTTTACAGGTGTCACGAATACGCAAGGAGGAACCTTAGTTGGTAATACGCTTGAATTTGCTTTAGGAGATATGGCTTTCCGAGATAGTATTTCCATTATCTATCAAGTACAATCCTCCCCTGATTTCTTTTCTATTCAAAAAGAATTTTATCCAACCAATGATTTGAGTGATTTTGAAATTGTGCCCGTTCAGCCCAACGATGTGCCGTCACTATGGTGGACATTATCCGATCAAGATTCTTACACCGGGCCATTTTCTTGGTTTATCAATAATACGGCTGCCGAATCTCGTCAACACTTGGTTTTACGCGAACCTGCAATGGTTTCCGGAAGTCGTCCTGCCTTGCGTTTTTATCATAATTATAAAACAGAACCGGGTATTGACGGAGGTATCGTAGAAATTACCACGGCGGCTAATCCGAACGGTGCGGCTTTTGATTTGTTGGATAATAAAATGATCAGAAATGGTTATCCTGGATTTGTGCAATACACCACGTTTATCATTCCGAACCTGGAAGCTTTTACCGGTGAATCTGACGGTTGGATTCCGACCTACGTTGATCTATCAGATTATCAAAATGAGTCTATTTTCCTACGTTTTAACTTTGCTACTAGTGACGGGGGTATTCCACCAGGTGGTGGGTATTGGTTTGTGGATGATATTGAGTTACTCGATTTATTCAGCTACAACAGCGAGGTATGCGTGCAATCCGCAGAAGGAGATCAAAATTGTGCAGAATTTCCGGAAGGCGGAATTATCGTAGAATCTCAACTATCAGTCAACACCCATCAAGTCGAACCGGCAGGTTGGAATTATCAGGTTTTTCCTAACCCGACACGTGATCTACTAACGTTGGAGTTAACACTATCGCAAACGAGTAAACTGGATATTTCACTTTACTCAATTAGTGGTGCTTTGGTGCAAAACAAATCTTTTACTGCCGGAGTAGGCCGCATACAAACGCAACTTGATTTGCAGGGCGTGCCAGCTGGGTTCTACTTTTTGGAAGTGATGACCGAGCAAGGGAAGGGCGTTCGGAAAGTGGTAGTTGAGTAGATTTTTTGATGTGCGGATTGGTGGATGTGCGGATTGGTGGATTTGTTGATTTGTTGATTTGTTGATTTGTTGATTTGTTGATTAGTTGATTAGTGAACAGGTAAATAATAATTTTAGACTAGAAAGAATTATTTTTTTTAGAGTGCTTATCTGATATTGGGAAAATATTCGGTTGCAAAACAACTCAAAAAACCGAAACTCAAAATTAATTAGTAAGAATATTCGGTAACTTGAGTATATTTGGAATTTAATCAATTATAAAATTTTTATGAAAAACCTGTCTGTTGTTTTGTCTCTCCTTTTTATGTTAGGAGCTTGTCAATCTGATCCTACCAGTAGTTTGACAGAATTGAATTTGTTGCAACACGGAATTCCGATTAAGATTATGGCACCAGATAGTGCAAAAGTTCGGACAATGGATTTGTTGGTACAAAAGGATATTACCGTCAAAGGAGAAGATGGATATGACCTCCAGATATTTGCTTCAGATGCGACGTCCACAGACGTGTCGAAGATTGCGAGTGAGCTGAAAGGAGAAGTTAAGAACAATCCTTATTTTTCTAAGATCGTAGATGAGACTGATGATAATGGTTTTATTTACGAGACAAAACTGGATTCTACGATTACCAGTTATGGATTCCAATTGGTACGTGTAATGGGTGACCGAGAATATATATTTCAAAATGCACTAGTCGGTACTTTTTCCGAAGAAGAAATCAGGACCATGTATCAAGCTGTCAGAGAAAAGAAGAAATAGTCAAATGATCTTTTCCTAAAAGCAAAAGCCCTCAATCCTTAGCGGTTGAGGGCTTTTTATTATTAGAATTATTTTTCGAGGTTTTAATAAATTATGCGATAAAAGGATTCATCTTTAACGAGCTTCCTGTAAAAATTGGCTTCCAAATATGCATAGGATTAGTAATAAAAAACATAAAATGATCATGAGAGAGATAATTTAGTTATAAAATAAATTTAGGCTAGATTATCAAGGTTGTTGTCGCTTTAACGATTTACATTATAAATTGTTTTAATGAATTTGTTAAAAAAGTCGGTTTTGACAAAAAACACCCGTAAAACACGAAGTTTTACGGGTGAAGATATTTCTATAAAACGATAAAGTCGTCTATTTTTTCAATGCTTTGGTATATTCTCTAGATACAACCGACCAGTTGGCAACGCTAAAGAACGCTTCTACGTAATCAGGACGTCTGTTCTGATATTTTAGATAGTAAGCGTGTTCCCAAACATCTAATCCAAGAATTGGCGTTCCTTTTTTAGGGGCACAATCCATCAATGGATTATCTTGATTAGGAGTAGAAGTTATAAATAATTTACCGGTTCGTCCTACACATAACCAAGCCCA
The DNA here is from genome assembly GCA_964645475.1 of uncultured Saprospiraceae bacterium. Taxonomy (GTDB): domain Bacteria; phylum Bacteroidota; class Bacteroidia; order Chitinophagales; family Saprospiraceae; genus JALZUU01. The sequence goes on from CAZYAC010000168.1 coordinate 5,990, forward strand.
TCCAGAACCAAATCTTGTTTTTGCAGCAGCAGCAAACTTCTCTTTAAATTTCTCGTAAGAACCAAAAGAATCCTTGATCGCTTTCGCTAACTTTCCTTTAGGTGCTGCACCTTCGTTAGGACCCATAGTTCTCCAAAAAAGAGAATGATTGTAAAAGCCACCAGCGTTGTTACGCACAGCATCACCATGCTTGGAAGCTTTCTTTAAAATTTCCTCGATAGATTTTTTTGCAAGAGGAGTGCCTTCGATGGCGGCATTTAATTTATTGGTGTAACCATTGTGGTGCTTAGTGTGATGAATTTTCATAGTACGCTTATCGATATGTGGTTGTAACGCATCGTAGGCATAGGGTAAGTCTGGAAGTTTAAAAGCCATGATTCAATTAATTTAGGTAGCGTTTTCACATCAAATTTATTAAACGCAAAAACTGTGTTATAAAATATTTTTCTCTTTCTAATCAATAGATAGTCAAAGTAATAAACGCAAATATAAGATTATCTGCTTACAAACAAAAACACTATCTTTGCCGTAATTGTTTAAAAATAATTCCTTGAATTACTTTTAAAGCTATTTGCCGTTTGCTATTTGCTTTCTTCTAACGCGTTTGAATCGCGAAGAAAGTAAGTAGCAAACAGCAAAATTTTTTATCAAAAAATTTAACATGAAATTCAGAAAAGAAAAAGACAGCATTGGTTACGTAAAAGTTCCCGCAGATAAATACTGGGGCGCACAGACACAACGGTCGAGAGAAAATTTTAAAATTGGTGGTCAAACCATGCCCATCGAAGTGATTCGTGCTTTTGCCATTCTAAAAAAAGCAGCCGCTAAAACAAACGCAGAACTCGGCGTTCTACCTAAATCAAAAGCCACTTTAATCGGAAAAGTTTGCGACGAAATTACTGCTGGAAAACTAGACGATCAGTTTCCACTGGTAGTTTGGCAAACAGGTTCTGGGACACAATCCAACATGAACGTCAACGAGGTCATTGCTAATCGTGGTCACGTAGTCAAAGGTGGAAAACTAACCGACGAAAAAAAATATTTACATCCCAACGATGACGTTAATAAATCACAATCTTCTAACGATACTTTTCCCACCGCCATGCACATCGCGGCGTATCAGATGCTGACCGAGAATACCTTACCGGGTATGAAAGCACTTCGAGATACGCTAGACAAAAAAGCGAAGGCTTATAAAAACGTAGTCAAAATTGGTCGTACCCATTTTATGGATGCCACACCCGTGACCGTAGGACAGGAACTCTCTGGATATGTAGCACAACTAGACCACGCCATGGCCGCCATCAAAAATTCGCTGAAGCATTTATCAGAACTAGCACTCGGTGGTACGGCGGTAGGTACCGGATTAAATACGCCAAAAGGTTATGATAAATTAGTTGCAAAACATATCGCCAAATTAACAAAGCTACCTTTTGTAACTGCTAAAAATAAATTTGCAGCATTGGCCGCACACGATGCCATTGTGGAATCGCACGGAGCGCTAAAAACCGCAGCCGTCGCTTTAAACAAAATTGGGAATGATATTCGAATGCTAGCTTCTGGTCCGCGTTGTGGAATCGGTGAGTTGATTATTCCAGCAAATGAACCAGGGTCTTCGATCATGCCAGGAAAAGTAAATCCAACACAATCTGAGGCATTGACCATGGCTTGTGCTCAAGTACTAGGTAACGACGTGGCCATCAACATAGGTGGCGCAACGGGTCATTTTGAACTGAATGTTTTTAAACCAATGATGATCTTTAATTTCTTATTTAGTGCCCGCTTGATCGGAGATGCTTGTCGTAGTTTTGATACCAATTGTGCTAAAGGAATTGAACCTAATTATGCAGTGATTGAAGAGAAATTACAGAATTCGCTCATGCTCGTAACGGCACTTAATACGAAAATCGGATACGATAAAGCGGCCATCATTGCAAAGACTGCGTATAAAAAGGGAACGACCTTGAAAGCAGCCGCGGTGAAGCTAGGGTATTTGACGGAGAAAGAGTTTGATGCTTGGGTGAAGCCGAAGTCGATGGTGTAGATTTATTTTGATAGGATTAACAGGAGGTACATGATTTTTTCCTCCTGTTAATCTTGGCAAAAATGGAAGCATTGGATATTTAAAAGACTTACAACCATTGTCAGGTACCTGTGTTTTGTGTTTCAATTCCACACTGGCTTAATCAAAACTCAACGTAACTTCCTGTATAACAAGGAATTACGGTATTTCAATTCCAAGATGGTTCGATTAAAAGTTGGAGAATACTAGTTTTGATAATCTAATTGAGAAGTTTCAATTCCAAGATGGTTCGATTAAAAGCCTGAACAATTCGCAATTATCCGCGAAGTGCATAAAGTTTCAATTCCAAGATGGTTCGATTAAAAGTTTTATAACCGGATCAAAGCACACCGTTAATTGGTAGTTTCAATTCCAAGATGGTTCGATTAAAAGTTTAAACGTCCAACAACTATATTACATGAACGACAAGTTTCAATTCCAAGATGGTTCGATTAAAAGCCGACGCGCACCATATTACATACGACGTATTTGATAGTTTCAATTCCAAGATGGTTCGATTAAAAGGACCAAAAAATTAACTAATACTAAACTATTGACTAAGTTTCAATTCCAAGATGGTTCGATTAAAAGGAAAATCTACCTACCTTTAAATTCAACGAACAGTTACGTTTCAATTCCAAGATGGTTCGATTAAAAGCTTGTGGATTGTAAAAACGGTTCTAGTAATTACGCGGTTTCAATTCCAAGATGGTTCGATTAAAAGCCAGTTGAAAGGTTGCCACCCTACTCAATAACCCGTGTTTCAATTCCAAGATGGTTCGATTAAAAGCTATAGACAGAGAAAAAGAGATCGATATGGATATATGTTTCAATTCCAAGATGGTTCGATTAAAAGGTGTAAAGGGTGGGAATCAAACAGTCAATTAGTTTTGTTTCAATTCCAAGATGGTTCGATTAAAAGATGAATGGAGTAGACCTATCAGGAGTAAACCTCCCCGTTTCAATTCCAAGATGGTTCGATTAAAAGCAGATAGTTGTATTTTTAACTCCTGCTGTTTCTGTGTTTCAATTCCAAGATGGTTCGATTAAAAGCTCTAATTGCGAGGAAAAAGAATTTGTAAGAACGACGTTTCAATTCCAAGATGGTTCGATTAAAAGATGGAATTTCAACTCGAAATCCATTGAAATGTGTGTTGTTTCAATTCCAAGATGGTTCGATTAAAAGTATACAGAGACACACAGAAATCACTAACATGGTTTAGTTTCAATTCCAAGATGGTTCGATTAAAAGATAAAAGATACCGTTGAAGATGAACTTGCTGACGCAGTTTCAATTCCAAGATGGTTCGATTAAAAGCGTAGCGTGTAGGTGAGCTTCCGTAAACTCATCATGTTTCAATTCCAAGATGGTTCGATTAAAAGTTAAATAGTACTCTCCTTCTAAGTCTGTTATCCCTGGTTTCAATTCCAAGATGGTTCGATTAAAAGTTAGTAGCTGCCGTAGGTAGGTCTCCTCCCATTGCTTGTTTCAATTCCAAGATGGTTCGATTAAAAGAGGTCGACTCTCTGATTAAAAAGCTCGGTGTCTTCCGTTTCAATTCCAAGATGGTTCGATTAAAAGTTAACAGCGCACAGGGAATAGGTTTTCCTTTGCTTGGTTTCAATTCCAAGATGGTTCGATTAAAAGGTAAAGAATCTTGTTTCGTCTTCTTCTGACATTATTGTTTCAATTCCAAGATGGTTCGATTAAAAGACGGGACTCCAATTGTCCGGCGGTTCTCCTTGAGCTGTTTCAATTCCAAGATGGTTCGATTAAAAGCGAGGTACTGGTCTACCCCCAAAAAACTAGACCAAACTCTAAGTGTGATTAAATGCCTAAATTAGTGTTTATGAAACGAAGAAAATTCACCCCGAGTCAGAAGGCTAAGATTGCGATGGAAGCGATACAAGAACGCGAGAGTGTTAGTTCAATTGCCTCCAAGTATAAAGTATCGCCACAGCAAGTAACTAACTGGAAAAGAGAGTTCAAAGCTGGAGCAGAGTTAGTGTTTACGAAATCAGGTAAAAGTAAGCAAAATCCAGAAGAGCAAGAACGAGATAAATTATTGAGGATCATAGGAGAGTTGAAAGTAGAGAATGATTTTTTAAAAAAAAGTTTGAAGTGATGCCATTGAATGAGCGTCGAAAAGTAATACAAAAAGATCATTCAAATTTAAGCATAAGGCAACAGTGTAACTTGCTAAATTTAAACCGATCAAGTCTGTATTATGAGGCGGTGCAGACATCAGGTTTAAATCTAGAGTTAATGGAAAAAATAGACAAGCATTATCTTGAAAATCCCTTTAAAGGAGCGAGAAGAATGCATGTTTACTTGACAAAAGATCTGGGTTATAAAGTTAGCCTAAATCGGATAGAGCGACTTTATTATCGGGTGATGGGATTGCAGGCGATATTTCCTGGCCCACATACCTCAAAGCGGAATAAAGAGCATAAAGTCTATCCGTATTTACTTAGGAACCTGAAGATTATAAGACCCAATCAGGTTTGGGCAACAGATATAAGTTATATTCCAATGCCAAGTGGTTATTTGTATTTGAGTGCAATTAAAGATTTATATAGTCGATACGTAGTCCAGTGGGATTTGTCAAATTCGATGGAAGCAATCTGGTGTGCAGAAAGTTTTTTATGTGCGATTGGAACTCATGGAAAACCGGAAATATTGAATACGGATCAAGGAAGTCAGTATACGAGTGAATGTTTTACAGAAGCGGTGTTAGGAAGTAAGGTGAAGCTGAGTATGGATGGTAAAGGAAGAGCAACAGATAATGCTTTTATAGAAGGATTATGGAAGATGGTTAAGTATGAAGATATCTACTTGAAGAACTATGATACAGGTGAAAAACTGTATAATGGTTTGAAGCGATATTTTGAAGACTATAACTATAAAAGAAGACATTCCTC
>CAZYAC010000169.1:0-10939 GCA_964645475.1 uncultured Saprospiraceae bacterium
ATTTGAATAAAGTAAAAAATATTCAAGCGTATCGTAGTAAAGCCAAACCAGGAGAGTATCCATTTCCACTCAGTTTGGATTCCGTTTCTTATGCCATAGGTGCAGATTTGGGCTACAATCAGAAAGGAACAGACTATGAACTGCACATAGACCCTTTTCATCAAGGATTGGTGGATTTTCAAACCGGTGTTCCACCAAAAGTGAACGAGAAAAGTCAAAGCAACTTTATGGGTTTGTTTTTTCAAGGAATGAAATCAGTGATTAGAGAAAGAAATAAAGAACAAACAACGATAGTTCAGGCAGAGGAAACAGCTTATTTTAAGGAAAATCGAAGAACGCCTGGCGTTGTTTCTATGCCTAGTGGATTGCAGTATCAGATTATTCATACTGGAACAGGGCCGAATGTAATTTATACGGATAAAGTATTGCTGCATTACGAAGCGAAAGATTTGACCGAAAAAGTACTAAACAACCAGTTTAAAAAAGGAATTCCTGCCAGAGTTGCCGTGAGTGACATGATTCCAGGATGGGTAGAAGGACTACAAATGATGAACAAGGGTGCAAAATTCAGATTTTTTGTTCCTTCTAAATTGGCTTATGGAGAAGATGGGTATCAAAATATTCCACCCAATACAGCATTGATCTATGAAATCGAAATAGTTGAAATCTTTAAAAAATAGGAAAATCTTCTAACCTAAATAGGGTATTTTTTTCATTCTACCATTGTTATAAATGGTTTTATTGGTTTAATTTAGTTTAAATGGTGCAATGTTCTGAATTATTTTATAATTTGGAGCTTTATAATGTGCCTCTCAATTTCACATCTCCTGTGTATTGAATCGTGAGAAGTTAAGATTTATTTACAGAGCCCTTCTGTAATTTAACATTTAGACTCACCAAAACTTACTCAAGAATGGAAAAAAGAAAGATCCTAATCACTGGAGGTGTAGGCTTCATTGGTAGTCATGTAGTATGTAAAATGCTCAAAGCTGGCTATCACGTAAATATCCTCGACAATTTTTCTACAGGTAAAAAAAGAAATATTCCGGTCCATGAAAGGGTAAGCCTCTTTGAAGGAGATATTCGTAATCCCCAATTGGTGGATATGGCAGTTCGTGGTTATAACGTCATTGTTCATTTGGCGGCGATTGGTGTTGTTGAAGAAGTGATTGCCCAACCTTTAGAAACTGTAGAAGTAGAAACGATCGGAAGACGCAATATCGCAGCGGCAGCCCAAAAATATGGGGTGAAAAAAATTCTCTATGCTTCTTTGATGCTACTAATTTTCGCCCCACTATTCAACTAGTTGAGGGTTTTAAAATTTATTTCGAAAAAGAACAGGAAGCTCGTGTATTAATCAAATAAAAACAAGGCTATGTCTGAAGAAATAATTGACTACTCAGGTCGTGTAAATAATAACTGGTTCCGCAATAAATGGAAAGGCTTGAACAACCATTTTTTTCGTGCAAAACGAGATTTTTTATGGAGAATTCACTTACGGACTCATCGTATTGAAATAGATTATTCTAAAATTCCTAACGGTGCTATGCCGATAATGATTAATAATTTTAATCGACTGGGTTTGCTTAAAAAACAAGTCGACTGGTTGTTGGATTTAGAAGATCCCGTTGCGATTATCATCGTAGACAATAAGTCGACCTTTCCACCACTATTGGAGTATTACGAAAATTTAAATCATCCTAATGTACAAGTCGTTAAGCTAGGTTTTAATTCTTGGAGAAACGGTGTAAAATATCTTGGAAAACATAAACTCTCAACCTTTGATAAATTTGTGATCACCGATGTCGACTTAATTCCTTTTCACAATACCCCAAAAGATGTGATAAGTCATTTATCCAATTTATTAGATCGTTACCCTGATTACAATCATGTGGGAACTTCCTTGGAAATTAATAATTTACCCAATCACAACCCAATGAAAGAACTGGTATTGAAATTCGAAAAAAAATTCTGGCCTCCTTTAGCGGAAACTTTGGATGGAAACGTTTTTGTCAGTCCTATTGATACTACGTTTGCTATGTACCGAGGATGTTCAGATATACTAAGTTTATATGGTGCGTTGCGAACCGATCGACCTTATACTTTAAAACATGTGGATTGGTATCAAGACCCAGAAAATTATTCCGCAGAATATCAATACTACCTTGAATCTTGTAAGCCTTGTGCTACTTGGGCCCAACAATTAAAAAAACAAAATAAACTTAAGAATTACTGGAATGAACAAAAGCATGAATCTCCTCCCTCATACATCTAGTTGCTAATCGATCTTGCGCTTGCAACGATTTATGAAAAATCTCATTTCTTTCATGAATCGAAATTTAAAAATGGTATCAAGCTTCGACTTGTATAAAATCGTCAAACGACGCAAAAGAGAAGGGTAAGGTCAGTAGATATTCGATGATGGTCGCAAAATCCTCATTGGTGGCTTCATGATCATGCAATAATAGAACTTCGTCAGACGGACTTGATAACCATCGTTTTTCCAACCCTAAAAATCCTCGGCAGTCCCGAGGATTTTTAGTAGCTAATCGCTGAAAAACTTTATCTAAATTATGAAGACCTTGTAACGGTTTGTCCATCTCCATCGCCCATTCCATCACATCAAAAGTCCAAGCCCAATCCGCGTCTTCCCAGAGTTTTGCCTTTTGCATATAACGGTAAGTAACGCCACCAAATGGAGGCTGCTGATAATCTAAATTTCTGAGTAGTTCTTGAATGGCCGCTTTCCGTTTTGAATCCCCTTTTCTAAAAATAGAAAATACTTTTCCGTTCCTTAAATCTCCTTTATCTCCGTACGGAAATCGAAACCATTTGGCGGGGCGTGGTACGTCAGCGGCTTGGTAAATTTCCTCTATTATCTGATCTGTCTTTTGAATTTCTGCTTCTGCCTGTTTAAGCGTTATTTTTGAAAAAGCCGGATGCGTATAACTATGATTAGCAACGATAAATCCTTTGTGAATACTATCAATGACGGCATCTGGATACTTTTCAATTAGTTGGCCAATACAGAAAAAAACGGCGGGGATATGATGTTTTAATAAAAGGTCTACCTTCGCAGTGAATTGCGTTCCGGGGGAGTCGTCGATGGTGAGGTATACTTTTTTCAACTTTTTTTATTTGTTGCCATCTCGAATCTCATTCAACTTTTCGATTAATTTATAAACGAAGGTGCAAGGATTGTGAGAAGAATAATTTGTATTGGTAAACTGTTCTTCAAGGCTCTTAGCCCATTTAATAGCGTTTTCTTCATTCCCAAAATCTCTAAGTAGTTTATACATATTTTTGCTATTCTTTTTATATTTGAATGATCCAGGTTTACCTGTTTTTTTTAAGATAGATTTGTTCATTTCCGTTTCAATACATCTTTTATATTCTTCTCTATTCATTGGTGTATTTCTGTATTGAAAATGTAAAATATACCATAATTCAAATGCTTCGTTTGACCATGCACAGTTAATACCTGAACTTTGAGCCTTAAAAATAGAGTTATTGAAATTTACCACAGGAAAACTATCTCTATCAAAAACCGTCCAAACATAATCAAAAACTCTGTTATGTTGTTTCTTTGCTTGTTCTCTTAATTCAATTGCGATTTCAACAATTTTTAAAGTACTAGTTCCAGTTCCTTCTACTTGTATATTATAAGTTTCAAGTGTTTTTCTAGGAAAAGTATCTTTAATTTCTTCGAAATAATTAGGTTCTGTTTTTGTACCTTCACAGACAATAAGAAGGTATTGTCTTTGTTTCTTTTTACCTATTTGCTTTTTACCACTCTTATAGGCTCTTCTTTTTAGAATTGCATTATCTATTTTTATTTTTCTTGCCATTCTAAATTAAAATTATTTACATCACCAATGAAGGGGATTGCTCCATATCTACCTTTTATATAATCTTTTTCAAAAGAATTATCTTTTCTAACTCTTTTTCCTTTCATATCATATTCGACTAAGGAATATAAATCAGTAACTCCAAATTGGTCTCTTTCAGTGAAATAAATCTGGTCTCTTCTTAGTCTCCCAAGGCTTAAAATATTAGTATTGTGAGTGGCAAAAATTAATTGAGAGTTATTTGGATTTGTTTTCTTACTTTGGAAAAGTCTTATTATTGAAATGGTAAGTAATGGATGTAATTTTGCATCTAATTCATCAATTACTAAAATTCCTCCACCTTTTAAAGTGTCGAATATTGGGCCAGATAAATCAATAATTTTGTTTGTACCAGAGCTTTCTTGACTCCGTACATTAAACTCTTGAAAAGCATTAATGAATTCATGGTTCTCATCAAACATTTTATGTTTGGTGGTTAGATTTACTATGGTTTCTCCTTTAAGATCAGTAACCATCTGTTTTAGTAAATCCTCAGGCAGTCCTTGTGCCATTTTTTTAGCATCAAATAATTCCTTTTTTATTTCAATCTTATCAAAGCCTAGATCTAATTCTTGATAAAATTTTGTCAAAGACTGACGAGTTTCTTTATTTTCTAGCATACTGAAAGTTATATTTCTATATCCTGTATGGCTAATTCCATCAATAATATTGAAACCTTTGAACCAACTTATAATCTTTTGAGATATTTGTCCATTAAACTGATCAGCAACGGTAAGAAATAATGCATTTGTTCTTGTTTTCTCTTCTAATGAATTACCTTCTTTAAATAATTTAAATACTTCTATTCCATCATTTTCTCTGATGAAAAGTGGTTTTTCTTTTCTTTTCTCAGTAAGAAAGAGCCATTCTGCTTTGATAGATTTTTCATTATATTCAAATCCATATCTAAATCTAAAACCATCGATCAGAAATACAATTTCAAATAAAGTAGGTTCTCTTAGGTTACTGTTTTTTAGTAGAAATGGGTCGAAACTTAGACTAGATGCAGAAGAATTTCTAAAGGATTTAAGAATTATACTTCTCATTAGCCCCATTGCTTGAATGAGGTTAGATTTACCTGAGGCATTGGCTCCATAGATAGCAGCACATTTATTAAGCTTACCTTTTTCAGTTGAAAATAAATTTTCTTTAAACTCGCTTATAGAGGTGGCTTCTAAACTTATTGTTTTTGAAGATAGGAACGAACGATAATTGCCTGCAGTGAACTGAATTAACATTGTAAAATGAGCTTTTTTCTCAAATTAACGCATTTTTTGCTCAAAAGTTAAAAAAATGAGCTTTTTTCTCATTTTTAATTAAATTACTATGGGTTATTCATAGAAAGTCAATTTGCCGATATCTAAACAGGACGCTCAATTAATATAACAGAGTTGCATTATTTTCTCCAGGATTAATTAGGTTACTTGCCCTCTTTAAGTACTACAGAAGAGAGCAAGTAGTAAAATGTGGACGATGATGACAAGAAGCAATATTACTCAAACAACCTAACCTTCACCGCCTCCACCTTCTCCCGATAAGCTTTCCAATCTTCCGCAAAAAACTTGCTGATGATTTTGTTCACTTCGGTCATTTTACGTTCTGCTTTTCGCATGGCTCCCATTCCGTTTTCGGTGACTTCATCATCTGCTCCACGGAAATACCCCATACCCTGAAAAATCACGGAAGTAAGTTTGTCCGAAGAACGCTGAATACCTTTGGTATCTGGTGGAAACATATAGATGGCCATTAAATTTGCGATACTATCCGTCATAGATTTGCCTAATTCTTTAATCATCTTTTGGGTACTATCAGGGGCGTGTACCATTGCATCATTTACCAATTTAACGGTTTTCTTGGCCTTTTTCAAGCGATTAAAATCTTCCGTAGCGGTTTCTATTTTATCGTAGTAATAACGTTGTTGAGCGTACTTTCTTTTCAAACCTTCGATCGTTACCGAACGATGTGGATTGGCGTGGACTTTAATCGTGGTAGAATCTTTTGCTTCGCCATGCGTTACCACTATTTTATAATCACCGGGTAACACATCTAATCCACCTGGTGGATCGGCATCAGGTCTGGGGTCTCTATTCGATGGAAAACGGATTCCATTTTCTTCTAAACGCCAAGTTACTCGGTTAAGTCCTGGTTTTAATTTTCTAGTAAAATTACGAACCGTATCTCCTTGCATATCATAAATGACAATCGCTGTTTTATCCTTTCCTTTCTTTTTACCACCCTTCTTCTTACCGCTCTTACCATTATCCTTTTTCGCTTCCATCTCTTTCATTTTATCTTTTCCTTTCTCCTTTTTTTCTTCTTTCTTCTTTTCTTTCATCCAAATAGAGAACATGCCGTTTGGACCACGATTGCGTCCCTGAAATTCTGCGTCGGCAATAAAACGTACCCCATCTACTGAGCGATAACTACTGTGGTAGGCATCGGGAGGCGTAAAAATGGCGATAGGTTGGTCGAGTACTTTTTTATTAGTACGAGCAATTTCTCGCAAAGGTCGAATATCGTCCATAATCCAGATCGCTCGACCAAAAGTTCCAATAATAAGATCATGATCTCGTTTGTGAATTTTTAAATCACGGGTAGGTACACTCGGAAAATCTTTTTTCCATTGCTGCCATTGCTGTCCACCGTTTAAAGAAAAATACAAACCATAATCAGTTCCCATAAATAATAATTCTGGAACAACAGGATCTTGTACAATACACATTACATAACCTGAGACACTCCGCTCGTCGGCAATTCGTTTCCAGGTTGCTCCATAATTGGTCGTATGGTAAGCGTAAGGTTTATAATCATTTCGGCGGTAATTATTGACGGCTACAAAAGCTTCTCCCGCATTTTTGTTGGATACTTCAATCTGCGCAAACCAACTTCCAGCAGGTAGACCAGGCAAGCGTCCGGACATCTCAGACCAGTTGTCCCCGCCGTCTTTGGTAAGGTGGAGTTTTCCATCATCCGAACCAGCCCAGATGACAGATCGATCTACTGGGCTCGGTGCGATAGCTGCCAGCGTGGTAAAATTTTCTGCGTTGGTGACATCTTTGGTCAATCCACCAGTCACCGCAGACTCTTTTTGTTTGACTGTATCGTTGGTCGTTAAATCAGGAGAGATAATCTTCCAAGTTTTTCCACAGTCTGTACTCTTATGAACATACTGACTTCCAAAATAAACTTCGCAATTGTCAAAAGGCCCTTGAGCCAAAGCGGCGTTCCAGTTATATCGAAGTTCTTCTCCATCGGGATGTGCAGGTTTTATAAATTGATTTTGACCAGTTTCGTAATCAAAATAAACTAGATTCCCACCTTGAGACATGGCCATACCATAGCGATTGTCATCAGGTCGGAAAAGCATATCGAAACCGTCTCCGAAAAGTACTTCCCTCCAATCCGCATTCCGAGTCCCTCCTCTTTTCCAAATACTTGATGGGCCGACCCAAGTTCCGTTGTCCTGCATACCACCACCGATTCGATAGGGGATAGACATATCATAATTGATATGGTAAAATTGTCCCACGGGTAAATTTTCTACAAAGCGCCAATTCTTTCCACCATCACGGGAAATGTTCATTCCACCGTCGTTACCATTAATAAGGTAGTTAGGATCATCTGGTGAAAGCCAAAAGGCGTGATGGTCTGGATGAATATTACTACCGTAGTCCATGATGGTTTCAAACGTACGACCTCCATCCTCACTTTTTGAAACGTAGGACCAAAGATTCCAGATACGATTTTCATTATGAGGGTCTACGTAAATTTCTGCGTAATAGAAAGGTCGATTACCAATATCCTTATCTGCAATTTTTTTCCATTTATGTCCTCCGTCTTCTGATTTGTAAAGTGCGTTGACTTTTGCTTCTACGAGTGCATAAATAATATTGGGTTTGCTGGGAGCTACTGCCAACCCAATTCGACCCAGTGGTCCTTTAGGAAGTCCACTTTTTTTATCCTTATCCGTAATTTTTTCCCAGGTTGCGCCCGCATCGTAGCTAATGTGGATGCCAGATCCTGGTCCACCGGAATTAAATTTCCAAGGCGTACGACCAAACTCCCAAGTAGCGGCGATCAGCTTATTGGGATTTTCAGGGTCTGTGATGAGGTCGGCAATTCCGGTTTCATTATCAATAAACAAGACCTTATTCCAGGTAGCACCGCCATCAGTGGTTTTGTATACGCCACGGTCGGCAGAAGGACCCCATGCTGAACCCAGGGCACCCACGATGACCGTATTCGGATCGTCACGATGAATAATAATTCTATGAATAAGGGTGGTATTTTCCAGTCCCATGAGTTTCCAAGTACGTCCACCATCGAGGGTCCGGTAGATTCCTTTTCCACTATTATGAGAATTTCGGGGATTCCCTTCACCAGTGCCTACCCAAATATCTGAGGGATTTTTTTGATTAATCTTTATGGCACCGACCGACTGAACCGGTGCATCGTCGAAAATGGGCTCCCAAGCAATTCCACCACTTTCTGATTTCCAGACCCCTCCAGAAGCAGTACCAACATATATATGATTGGGATGTTGGAGGTTTACGTCAATGGTAGTCACTCGACCACTCATACCGGCAGGACCAATATTGCGGATTTTTAGTTCTGAAAATTTTTCTAGATCTAGAAAAGGAGCATCTTCCTGACTAAATAATAGGGTAGGAAGTAGCAAAACGATTAAAATTAAGGGTAGTTGACGCATCTCAGAGTTTTGTTTGTGAAGTTATATAACAACTTCTGTATGTAAGTTTACTTAAATTTAGAACCCTCAAGATAAGAATTTTCCATTCTGTCTAGACTAAATTTGAATGAAATTGCTGAGAAAATATTTTGTCAAATTTTACGTAAGAAGAATACATCGTTTGGATAATTGCTAGAATTTATTTTGGAGAAACCACAAAAAATAGGAAAAAATCTGTCTATTTTTTAACAATTCCTTAAAGCTAAGCTGTTCTAAGTGCCATTTATTGTCAATTCTACGTTAAGTAAATTAAAATATCTTGATCTGCACAATATATCTCCTTATATTTATATTATAGATAGGAATAAAGGAAATTAGACAATTGATACTACTACTTTTAATTTCCGAAAACGAAAAACAAAATACTTACTTGCCTATTGCATTAATCTACTTGCTAAAGAAACTTATTCAAGGTTTCAAAATTTTAATTTAATACGTTTTTATAAATACGGGAGTTCTATGTCCTTCAAGGTGTTTGCTTTGAAATAGTATTGTTTTTACATTTAACAATGGATGATAGACTTTAACTTTTAAGGTGCAGCGTTTTTGCGTTTAAAAGCATCCTATAAATAAGAAAATTGATTTATAACCAAATGAAATAAAATGAAAAATATTCCAAATTATTCTAAAACTGAAACTAAAATCTTAGCTATGAAAAAGATGTCTCTTGCCCTTGTGCTCTACTGCACCGTTTCTTTATTATCTTTTAATGCCTGCTCTCCTGGTTATGGCTGTTACTACTCTGCTTCAGAAACAGTACCCGAACAGATAGAAACTTCCACTACTAGTATGGAAGCTGATCGTGTAAGCATTCTCTCAGAGGAAGTAAATTGTTTACCATAAAAAGATACCCTTTTACATTTTAGAATTTTACGCTTAGATAGAAATTTTTATTTCTATCTGATAGGCTTAATTACCATTATCTCTGGATAAGGATTGGTATTGTATTCTGAAATATTTTGATTTTAAATTTTAAAGCTTAATTGTTTAAACTAAAACTAAAACCTTCCGTATGAAAAATCTAATGAATTTATCCCTACTTGTTATTACTTTATTTACCATCCAATCCTTAAACGCCCAGAACTACGGTCATCAAGATGACCTTAGCTACAAAGCTGGTCAAGTAGAACTGCAAGCTGGAATTGGTTTATTATCCACCTTTGTTTCGATGAATGCAAAAACCAAAACACCACCAGTCAATTTTATCGTTAATTATCGTGTGAAAGAATTTTTTAGCGTTGGTGCTTACTTTGGATATTCTTCTACGGTTTATAAAGGTGATGCCATCAAGGAAGATGAGTTTAAACTCAAAAACAATTTTTATTTGACTGGATTACGAGTCCAAGGACATTATACCCAAGGACAGGTAGACTTCTACGGCGGAGCGATGCTAGGCTATAATTTTTCTCGTATTGATACCAATATCGAGGATGTAAAGAACCGACCAGAAGGAGTTCTGATTGAAGAAAAAGACCTGATTACCTATTCCGGTTATATCGGATTAAAATACATTACGCCCTCGAAATTAGGATTCTACGGAGAAGTCGGATATGGCGCATCTATCGTAAGTGTTGGACTGACCTACCGTCTATAAAAAAAAGCGCTTTAAATATCGCATCAAGATTTAGTTATTTCCTCTTTTTAAAGGCCCCCGCCATTTGCGGGGGTTTCTTATTTTGGATAAAATCCTGCGTTAGTATTCCTTAACAATTTGAAACCAATTTGAGCATTTTTGAAAAACTTCGTTAATAATTCCAAAAAAAAGACCTTATTTTTTTTATTATTAGAATAATTAAATATTTTTAGCCCTTGTTATATGATTCTTAAATGAATAAATAACGACACCACACATTTTTAGGTCTATTCAGACCTGTGATTCTATTGGAACTGAGAGCTTTACCCCTACAATTTTTATACGGCTTGGCCTTATTGGTCAATCTATGAAATCATTAATAAATCAAAAACCGATTTTGAGAGACAGTCGCTTTACACTTCTGTCCCTTCTAAGAAATTTCTGACTCCAAATTTCTTTAAGTAATGGCCGAAAAATAAGTTTCGCATTTTGGCAAGGAAATTTTGAGTCAAGACGAGGCGAAAAACGTAGGGATAGCAGAGCTATCACGAGGCTTTTCAACGACGTATTGACTTAAAAGTACCAGCCACAAATCGGGAAGTTATTGTTTGACCATTACTAAACCACACACTGATTTATTTTTGGAACCCTATTTTGTTCGTAAGAATGCTTACGGACATGGTCTGTATTTTTGGACTTGCCTCGGAATGGGATTTAAAACTGTACTGATAA
>CAZYAC010000170.1:0-10919 GCA_964645475.1 uncultured Saprospiraceae bacterium
AGACGATTAAAAATAAGTGTTAGTTACGTAAGCAGATTGTTTTTTAAACAGATTCTTCTTTTTTAACTTTCTCGTCTGATTTAATAAAACCATCTAAGATACGAACGGTACGCGAACCATACGCTGCATTCTTTTCCGAATGGGTAACTTGTATAATAGTGATGCCTTCTCGGTTGAGTTGCTGAAATAATTCCATGATCTGGGAGGCCTGTTCGGAATGTAAGTTTCCGGTAGGCTCATCAGCGAGTAATAATCTGGGTTTGTGAACAATCGCACGGGCCACCCCAACGAGTTGTTGTTGTCCACCAGACAACTGTGCTGGGAACAAATCTTTTTTGGCAACGATATTAAAACGATCTAAGACCTCAGCGACCATACTTTTGCGATCCGCTGATTTGATATTTCGGTAGAGTAGCGGTGTTTCAATATTTTCGTAAACGGTTAGTTCGTCGATCAGGTGATAGGCTTGAAAAATAAAACCCATATACTGCTTGTGCAATTCCTGGCGTCGTCGTTCTTTTAAATTAAAGACTGATTCACCCAAAAACTCGTAAGCACCATTTTCTGGTTTTTCCAACATACCGATCATGTTCAGCAATGTTGATTTTCCAGCACCACTTGGTCCCATGATGGTAACAAATTCGCCCTGGTTAATATCGAGGGAGATATCGCGTAGGATGTAAGTTTTGCGTAAGCCTGCACGAAAATATTTTTCTAAATTTCTGAGTTGGATCATTGTATACGTTTTGACCGTACACCTTCAATGGGCGTGCCAGATGTAATAATAACCTGTTGATCAGCTTTTTACGTATATAAACTTACTATTTTAACGTTTGGGATTCGTCCGAAAGTGAACGATAAGTGTTCGAAAATGAACATTTTTTTGAAAGATTTAATTTCTTGGGTTCGTTATTGGTCTTCTTCGAGTGTGCTTTTTGTTGTAAAGCTAGGTGGATTTGGGTGAGAATAGTCAGACTGGACCACCGCTTAAATTTAGCCTCAAGATTCAAGAAATTTCTTTAAGGCTTTTTTAGTTTGTAGTTCGTCGGTATACCAAGCAGTGTAAGGTAAGGTGAAAGTATGAATCCCGATCCGACTCATTAACTTAATACGATTTATTGGCCAACTATCTTCAAAGTCACCAGGATATCCTACTAGATCAATACAAAACGTCTTATTTTGATAAATAACCACTAAATCGACTTCAATACCTGCGATGGAATAATTTGGAAAGATTTCTCGGATTTTCCAATTTTTTAACGTCCTGATTACCTCTTTCATAAATATATCTTCTTCCCGTTCTTTTTCTTTAACTGTGTCAAAAGCTCTGGTTGGCTTGGTCTGTTGTAAATACTGCGTCAATAAATAATTGGGAGGAAGTTCTTGAAGAGAGACGGAAAAAAATAGGTGTTGGGCCAACCTAGCACGGGTAATGCTTACGTTAAAAACATCTGCTCTATTTAAATATAGATAAGTAGAAGGGTGTGTATCTTTATCCACGGCGAAGGATAAAAACATCAGATCTCTTTCTTCTCCCTGAAATTGGTGAGGTGTACCGATCAAGAGTTGGTGTCTTCGAATATTCTGGGCAGTAATAGACTTGCTGATCATACTGCGCAGAAGCGTCACCTGAGCTCGAAAAGGGGAAAGAATACCAATTGATTGACATAGCCTTTTAGAAAAAGTTAATTCTTTTTGAATAATTGTTTTTATATAAGTTAAAATAGCAGAAGCCTCGATGGGATTTTGACCTTTTTCGTTACGAATGCCTGTTAATTCATGTTGAAATACTGCTTTTTCTTTTTTAGAAATTGGATTAGCGGTCATTATCTTAAGTCTATTTTCATAGAATTGCTGATTACTAAATTCTATAATATCCGGCATACTGCGATAATGTTCGTCCAGAAAATGAACCTGTTCCTGACTTTGTAAACTACTGGAAACTAGATCAAGCAAACTGGCGTTTCGGTAATCAACTTTCTTTTGAGGTAGATAATCAACACTATATTGTTGTGCAAATTTCTTTTGTTGAGCGCTAGATAAGAAGGAGAGATGACGGAGCTGTTTGGGATCGCCTACTATGATGGCCCGGCTGGCTCGTTGTAGCAGCGGAATGGAGCTGGCAATGTCGCATTGCGTGGCTTCATCAATAATTACCACATCAAAAAGTTCAGAAATTAACGGCAGCGACTTATGAACGTCTACCGCATTGACGACCCATGCAGGTAAGGCACGTAAGATCATCTTAAAATCGACTTTCATGAATTGCTGCTGCATCAGATTACCACTTTCCATCTGAAGTCCAGTGATCATTTTTTCCAGGGACCTTCTATCTTTAGCGACTGCTTCGTAAAGATAATATTCGGTACTTTTTTTTAACAAAGACCGAGTAGCTTTAATTTTTTTGGGTGTAATTTTCTTTAACTGATCTAGTAGTTCCCATAGTTGAAAACGAGTATTGGTAACTTTATATTCAACAATTTTCTTTTTGATATTTTGAAGCATACTCGCTTTATAATTGGCAAAAAAAGCCCCTCTTTTAATATCTATTGCTGCTTGTGTTCTGATTTGGTGTTCTAGTTTTTCCTCTTCGCGAGTAAGTTTAATTACTTTATCCGTTAGATCAATCACTGTTTTGCGAGAAATACGTTGTGCACTTAAACCATGAGTGATATTCTCTAATCTTCTTTGGAGTGTATTTTTAAAATGGTCGGAGGCCGTCTTGATGACCAAATTTTTGAGGCCGAAATCTTGTTCGATTTTTTTGGTAATTACTTTTCCTGCCTGATCATTTTTCGAAGCGATGAGCACTGATTTACCATGGCTGATAAGATCTGCTGTTAGTGCAGCAATGGTAAAAGATTTACCCGTTCCCGGTGGCCCAATGACCAAAGTGTTCTGGTATTTATCAACACTATGAAAAATTTGAAGTTGATTATCGCTGAGGGTCACTGGCGTGAAAATTTTACGTGGATTCACTTTTGCGACTTCTGATTCTTTTTCTAAAAATAATCCTTCTAATACTGGAGAAAAAGAATAAGTATGCGTAAGGTTGCTCAATTCATTAAGAATGCCACGCGAGCCAGAAGGTTTATCAAAAAGTCCGATCCCAAGTGCGGAAATCAATTCTTGCGTTTGATTCTTTTTACGAGTAGAGGCGAGTGATTTTAATGTATCTTCATTTGAGTATTTTGGAAATTCGGGAAATTTTTCCAGTTGGGTGATGTCCAATGTTGGAATCAGGTTTTTAAGAACCGTTTCCAGTTGATGAAGTTGATCAAATTGCAAATAACCTTTCGGTAAGGCTTCAGAAAATTCATTCTGAGAAATGGTGATATTTGGATGGATCGTTTTAAGGTAGGTTAAAAATGCTGGATTAATTATACCGTTTTCGGGTTCTATACCGACGTAATAAACTTCGTTTTCTTTAAAAAGATACATCGGATAAATGTAGAGCGGTGCAAAAATTCTACGACTTTTTCCCAGTTGTTGCATCCGACCTTTGATAAAAAAGGCACAAGCGTACAATGCTTTTTCCTGAGAATGTACGGAAAGTATCTGCTCCATTTCTTTTCCCCAGACGGAATTAATCGGAACTTCCTGCCATTTCCCAGTCAACAATTCTCCTTCTTGCTGAATGAGTTGGTTGGCCACTTGTTTTCCAAAAAAATCAGGAATATTGATGGCTTTGAAGTCTACCTGATAGCAGGCCCGAAAATATTCAGCAATTCGTGGGAGTTCATTCATTTTACAAAAATAAAGTTTAATCGGATATAATCATACGCTATTCAACAACAATAGATTACCTTTACCGTATAAAAAATCAAATAAAATTGCATGGACTGGAATATGACCATCAAGGAAATCCTGGAGTATAATTTTTTTGATATTGGAGATATCAGTCTCAATATGATTACGCTCATTGAGTTTGCGTTGGTGATTATCATTGGGCGAATTGTCTTGTGGGTGCTTGACAAGCAGATTCTGCGGCGATTTTTTCAAAAGGTAGACGATCCAGGTCGACAATTTGCTATTCGACAGTTTGTAAAGTATATAGTCTATCTCCTTACTTTTTTATTTGCGCTGCAAGTTTTAGGAATCAGTCTTTCGGTGCTCTGGGCAGGATCCGCTGCACTGTTGGTCGGTTTTGGATTAGGGATGCAACAGACTTTTAATGATCTGGTATCTGGAATTATTTTACTCATCGAAAGTAGTGTAGCCGTGGGAGATGTGGTTTCGGTGGATGGCATCGTGGGAAAGGTTAAGCGAATTGGTTTAAGGACCTCAGAAGTAGAATCATTAGACGAGATTACAATCGTCATTCCAAATTCGAAACTAGTTGTAGATAATGTGACCAACTGGAGTTATAACGGTCGGCATTCTCGCTTTCAGGTGGGGATAGGTGTGGCTTACGATACGGATCCTGAGGAAGTCAGAAGCATCTTACTGAGAGTTGCCGATTCTCAAATGGAACTATCTACTCAACCCAAACCCCACGTACAATTTGTAGGATTTGGTGATTCTTCCTTGGATTTTAGATTACATTTTTATACGAATGACTTCTGGCAGATTGATCGAATAAAAAGCGATCTACGCTTTAAGATGTTTGCGGCGCTCAAAAAGGCGGACATTGAAATTCCATTTCCACAAACAGACTTATGGATTCGTAATGCAAAGGAACAAACCGAGCTTAAAACAGAAAAAGAAACGCCGTCCAAAAATTAGACAGAAATTTCCACTAAAAAGCCATTCGCCAGCTCAATCCATTTCCATTCAGACTCAACCCACCAATCAGTGGGTGAAGATCTTTTCCGTGCTGGTGATGTACCCAAAATACGGCTAAGTCGAAAACGAGTAAGAATGCACCCTGTAATATAATACTCTCTCCAAATCCTGCTAATCGTTCTGGATTGTTCGTAGTAGTCTTTGCTCGTTCGCGCAGATAGGCGCCACCCAAGATATAACCTATATCGAGACCGGCATTGAATAGTAAAATACGAGTGATTTTTTCTTGTTCTTTAAAACTAGATAATAAGTCAAAGCTAGCTGGGTTGGTTTTGACTGCGTTGTAATATGCGAATCCCGCGATTCCTAGATTGATGGCACCCCAACCTAAATTCATTTGATGGAAATATTTGGCTTTTCCCGTTTTTTGCCCAGTAAGTAAAGCGCCCGAAGCTAGGTTGCCAATTGCCCACCCGCCGAGCAGGGTCATAGCGGTTTGATTAATTTTTAAGCGTTGGGTATTAAAATCTATTAAGGTAGTTTCTTGTCCTATTGTCATACCAGCAAAGCCTATAAGTAGAATAGTTAAAAGGAATTTATAAGAAGGGTTTGAGTGCTCCATACTTCATATTGTTAAGAAAAATTTAAAAAAAAATGGATTTCTCCGTAACTTCCAAGCAAATCAGAACGTCTTCCTGGCAAATGACCAGAGAACAATTTAATATAAAAATATTACCCTTCCGCGAAAAACTGTACCGTTATGCGCTCAGTCTTACGTTGGATACCACTTTGGCGGAAGATGTTCTCCAGGATGTTTTTGTTAAATTATGGACTAAGAGGGGCCAGTTAGATCAGGTGCAAAACCAAGAAGCTTGGTGTATTCGAGTCGTTAGAAACCAATCTTTAGATCGAATACGTCAACGCAAAAGGCAACCCTTAGAATTAGAAAAAGTTCAGTATGCGGTCGGTGCTTTCGCAACCACGGATGCTTTAGAACATGAAGATTTGCTTCAACAGATTCGGTTGGTGTTAGAAAAACTCCCTGAACAACAAAAAGAGATTTTTCGCTTACGAGAACTCATGGGATACAGCAATGCGGAAATCGAAGAGATACTAAATTTAAATCACAGTCAGGTAAAAGTCAATCTGTTTCGGGCCAGAAAAATCATCCGAAAACAAATGGATAAAATAATTAATTATGGAGTCTAAGGATATCAAAAGATTAGTTCAAAAATACTGGAATGGAAAAACTACTCCAGATGAAGAGGCAACACTAAAGGCGTGGTACACGGAACATGCGGATGGTGCTGATCCTGAAACCGAACGTTATTTTTCTATGCTAGGAAATTTTGCCAAAATAACATCTGATCCAACTATTTCGCTCAAACTTCCAGAAAATTCTACCGTTCGCCGAAAAAATAAGACGCCTAGGTTTAATTATACGTACTTGTCACGTATTGCTGCTATACTGATTGTGGCGGTGGGCCTAACGATGGTTTGGAAAATGCAACCGGTAAGCGAAGTGACTTCGGAAGAAGCTTATACACAAGAAGAAATTCAACAATCTTATGAGGAAGCAAAATCTGCACTTTTACTCATTGCAGCTAAACTTAATAAAGGAAAAGATGCCATGGATCAATTGGACAAATTTTCAGAGACGAAACAACGAATTACTAAGTAAAAAAGCCAATAACATTTATAAAACAATTAAAATTCTAATAATATGAAAGCATTCTCCATTTTTTTAACCTTACTTTTCTCCCTAACGGTGATCACGGCTCAAGAGGATATGATTTCTAGACATTTTGAAAAATATGAAAAAGATCCGAACATCGAAAAGATAAATCTGGATCGAACTACCTTTGAGCGGTTCGCCAATATCAAAACGGAAGATCCGACGGAGTTACGACTTATCCGAGCTTTTCAGCAACTAAACGGTGTGAAAGCTATTTTCCTAGAACACGATGAAACAGCTACCGCTTTAAGCAACGAAGCGGTGCGAACTGTCATGGCTGACGAATCTTATGAAGAACTAATGTCCGTAAATACAAAGCAAGAAAATATTTTAATGACCATCCGTGAGGAAGAGGAGGTAGTAAGAGAACTTTCGATTATCGTAGGAGCGGACCAAAATTTTATGGTGGCTACACTTTACGGAAAGATTGATTTAAAAGCGCTTTCTACAATGACTACCGTTTTACAAAAAAATGGGAAAGAGTGGTTTAAGCAGTTTCAAAATATTGCGGCTGAGGAGCTGAGCTTTGGTCCTTCTATTGCGACCGGAAAAACACCCAAGGCTACTTGGGATGAAGATTTAGGGATTCGTATTTTTCCAAACCCTGCCAGTTCTTTTATTCGACTAGAAGCCCAAAAGACGACCGACGAAAACTATAAAATTGAATTCTATTCCCTCGTGGGTGAAAGACTACAGGTAGCGCAAAATGTAAGTTTACCACACCAAATTAATCTGACCGATTTGCCTGCTGGAACTTTTGTAGTTCGATTGACTGCACCCGACGGAAAATTTAAAAATTATCGTGTTCTAAAATCTGAAAATCGACCTTGAATAGCTAAACAGTTGATTCGTAAATCGGTTACTTAATATGTAATAAAACAAGGTAAATCTGTAATCAATATAAAAAATCAAAAGCGACTCGAAATAATAACGAGTCGTTATCTAAAACAAAAATTTCAAGCTGAGAAGAACGTTTAATTTTCCTTCCGGATTTATGAAAGAAAAAAGCGACAAAGGAGCGTTTGATTGAATAAATACGGAATTAAAGAAAATTAAAAAGTGATTCGAAGTATAATATCTAAAAAAATAAAGATGAAAAAGTTAGCAATTCTCGTGGTTATGGTATTATTAACCATTACTACCTACGCACAAAAAAATGCCGTTTCTAAACACTTTTCTCAGTATCAGCGTGATGCCTCTTTTACGAAAGTTAGTGTAACTAATAAGATGTTTTCGCTCTTTACAGAAATTGAGACTGATGATGAAAGCGAGCAAGAAATTCTGGCTGCTATGGCCAAGCTGAAAGGAGTAAAAGCCTTGTTTACGGATGATGCTGAAAATGCGGACCTATTAAAACGCTACTACGACGCTGTGTCAACTATTGAAAGCGATGGCACCTTCGAAGAATTAATGACCGTAGAAGATCGCCGCGAAAATGTCTCTTTCTTGATTCGAGAAGATGATGGTGGTGTGATTCGTGAGTTGTTGATGATTATTGGTGGACCTGATAATTTTATGGTGATGAGTGTATATGGAGAAATTGATTTAGCAAGTATTGGTAAAATTTCCAAGGCTTTGAAGATCAAGGGAATGGAGCGGTTTGAAAAAATAGCAGAGTAAATTTTTTTGTCGCGTGCCACTTGCCCTCTTCAAACCTGTCTTCAGGCGCGAAGAGGGCAAGTAGCCTATTTCAATGTGGGAAAAAATAAAAGCACTTTTTTTCTTCTATTGAACATCCTAGCAAACAGATATGAAAACAAAAATCACAATACTTTTTTCTGAAGGAGGCAAGCAGTCGAGACCTTGCGAAGCTCTTCTATTATTTTTCTTACTAAGTTTGCTAGTATTAGGAGGCTGCACCTCGATTAGTAGCGGCGAGTCGGAAATCATGCGTAAGATGCGTGTAAAGGAGCGACTTAATGCAGATTCAGAATTAATTCGGGCGAGTTATTTTTTCTATCCTTCGACCATGCGGATGGTGAATATTGACGATATGTCTAACTGGAACGAAGCTATCAAAGATGTCCGTAGGTTGAGTGTATTCTCAATGTGGCCAGATCGTTTTAAGCTAAATGAAGTAGCGGAAAACCTAAAAACAAAAGAAAATTTTTCGCTCTATGCAGAAATGGAAGAAGCGTATTCGAGTTTTAGTTTATTAGGCAGAGAGAACGGAACGGAAGCGATTTTTATGTATAGTGATACTACTAGTTGTTACGTATTTCACTTGTTGGGAAAATTGGACTATGTAAAACTGATGAAGCTATCGGGTGATTTGCGGGATGAAGAAAACAGAGGAACCGGTATCTCTTATTTGTTGAAGTCCATAGAAAATGAGGAAAAATGGGCTGGACGGAGAAGAAAATACCAGGATAGACGCAAGGCACATGAAGCGGCTGAGCAATTGAAAAAAGACTCCATCGAAGCAGCTCAAACGACGGAAACTGTTATAACGGAATAGATAAAACCCTACATGGAAATTTTAGCCACCGAAAAACTAACAAAAAAATACAAGCGCATCACCGCGCTTAATCAACTAGACTTCTCTATCCAAAAAGGGATGGTCTTTGGATTATTGGGACCAAATGGTAGTGGAAAAACGACGACATTGGGTATGCTGCTCAATGTGATTCAGCCCACCTCGGGTTCCTATCGTTGGTTTGGAAAACCACCCACACCAGAAAGTCGTCAAGAAATAGGTGCCATTTTGGAAATACCCTGTTTTTTGCCTTATCTCACCGCGGTACAAAATTTAAAAATAATTGCGGAAATCAAACAATGTTCTTATCAAGCGATTGATAAAACCCTAGAAACGGTTGGCCTCTATGAACGTCGAAACGATCCTTTTAAAACCTATTCCTTGGGAATGAAACAACGTTTGGCCATTGGTGCTGCGTTGTTGTCTGATCCTGAAGTATTAATTTTTGATGAACCCACCAATGGACTTGACCCAAAGGGAATTGTCGAAATTCGAGAACTGATCATCGAGATCGGCCGAACGGGAAAAACGATTGTTTTGGCCAGTCATCTATTAGACGAAGTACAAAAAGTTTGCACGGATTTTATGGTACTCCGCAAAGGAGAAAAGCTATTTCAGGGTGGGGTAGAAGACGCCCTTTTAAATCAGAAAACGATCGAAGTTGGTAGTCCAGATATAACTATTTTAAAAAATGCGCTAGCACGATTTTCAGGAATTCAGGAATTAACGATGATCAATGATCAGTGTATTTTAAAAACCGATAGACAAGTAACCACCACGCAGATTGGACAGTTTTTGTTGGAACAAAATATACCGGTTAATCATCTGGTTAAAAAAGAAGGAAGTTTGGAAAAAGAATTTTTAAATATACTATCGGAACATGAATAGACTTCTTAAGATCGAATGGCTTAAACTCAAAAACTATCGTCCTTTTTGGATTTTGATGGGTATGTATTCTGTATTTTCACTCGGTATCTGTTTTGGTGGAATGGCATTTCTTACTTGGCTAAAAAATCAAGGAGCAGATTTTAATGGTTTCAATCCGACCATGTTACCGATATACGATTTTCCAGATATCTGGCAGAACTTGGCTTGGCTTACTTCGCTCTTTAAAATCATCCTCGCTTTTATTGTCATCATGTCTATTAATAATGAATTCAATTACCGGATCATTCGACAAAATGTGATTGATGGATTTGAAAAAAAAGATTGGTTGCTGTCCAAATTATTACTCAACGGAGCGATTGCCGGCTACGCTGTTTTGTTGGTGTTTGTGGGGGGCATGATTACTGGTTTGATCTATGGACATCCTGATTCTCGTTCTTCGATGTTTGTCAATATCCATTTTTTGATTTCTTTCTTCTTTGATATTTTTATCTTTTTATGTTTTGCGATGTTGTTAATTGTCGCTTTTCGTAAAGGAGCTTTACTAATCATTGGTTTGTTGATGTACACGGTGGCTTTTGAGCCATTTCTTGCATTCTTTTTTTACGACTTCCCACGAATGCCTACTCATCTCCGTGTTATTGCTGATTTTTTTCCCGTCCAATCTTTACGAAATTTGGTACCTTTTCCACTTACACGGTATTTTCTGATGGAAGTATCTGACACCATCTCGATTAAGGCGATTTTGATTGCTGTGGGATGGCTAATCTTTAATATTGGAATGACGCATTGGATATTAAAAAGGCGGGACTTATAACTAATGCGAATTAGAAGTTAAAATTGAGGGCATATTTTTCCCGAATCAATTTCAGGATTATGAGTCATTTATACTTCTCGCTTCTTGCCGTTTGCTAAGGTGTTCAACCTAGAAAAAAAAAACTTCTTGCACTTTTTTCGAATACTGCGACCGCGCTGCGGTCGTTACCCTCGGCATGAAGCCTTAGTTAACATACTTAGACCTCTCTGAGGTCTTGAATTAACTTTGAGACCTCAGAGAGGTAGGGTGTACAAAATCACAATATTTAGTTGCGTCCATTT
>CAZYAC010000171.1:0-10872 GCA_964645475.1 uncultured Saprospiraceae bacterium
TTGTTTTTGACATTGAACTTGAATTTAAAAAACACAAAATTTAGAACACTCCCAATCTGTTGTGAATTTGCGTCAACCCGTCAACCTCAACTAATTTCGTTTGTCATCATCTAGATCAAATTAAAAAGTATAAAAAATTATTTCCCGACTTCAGCAGCAACTCTAAAACCCAGCATAAAACTTTTATAATGCGCTTGATCTCTTGATCTAACCGCCGCCCTACTCCAACCTATTCCACTGATCCAGCTACCTCCTTTTGGGGTCCTATAAATGCATTCCTCATTTTCGTTGTCCTCTAAGCTGGTTCCATCAACTGAGACATTAGATAAATCATTATGGAAACAATCATTGGTCCATTCCCAGGCATTGCCGATCATGTCATGAAGACCAAAAGTATTCGCCTTAAATTTTGCAACACTTGCTGTAAATACATATCCATCCTCACAAGGAAAGCTAGGACGGGTAGGAAATTTATTTGCGAACGATCTCCAATATTTGCATATGCACAAGCATCTACTGATTCGGATAATGAATTAAAAATTCATTCAAAATCCTTAAAGTTGAGTCAAAGTATTTTTTATATTTTCAAAACTAGGTAATGTTTTTCCATCCGTTACTTCTGAATATTGAACCACCCCATCACCATCAATCACAAAGGCAGAACGCTTTGAGAAATGAGTCATCCCTGCAAAATCATCTTCGAATAAAACATGGTAAGCTTTACTAACCGTTCGATTAAAATCGGACCCTAATTTAAATTTCAAATTGTTTTCTTCTCCAAATTTTTGCAATACAAATGGTGAATCTACGGATACGCCGACGACTTCAGCATTGAGTTTTGCATAATCATTTTCTTCCCCATTCGCAGTACACATTTGAGTCGTACATATGCTCGTGAACGCCAAGGGAAAGAAATGTAGAATCAGATTTTTGCCTTTATAATCTTCTAAAGTAATGGGTTTTAAATCTGTTCCAACTAATTTAAAGTCAGGCGCTTTCGTTCCAATCGTTAGTACTTCCATCTTTTAATATTTTATGATGATCGAATAAATCCTTTTCGCTATATAATTTTTGTTTCCATAAAAATAGTTAACTTGATTAATCATTACTAATAAAAACTAATTTTATTTTTAATAATTATCCATTCCAAATAAATTAGTTGAACACCTGCATGATGAATGCCTAAGAACAAGAAATATATGTCAGCGTATAAAATCAAAAACATCAGAGAAGTACTTTATAGTGTTGGAGATCTTGAAAAAGTTTTACACTTTTTTGTGGAATATGGCGGGTGGAATATAGTAGGCGAATATAACTCCACTCAAAAAATTTTAGATTTTTGGGATTTAGGCGATTCTGCTTCTTGCCAAGAAGTATTGTTACAATCCAATCATCATGCAACGGGACAGATTCGTCTGGTAAAATATCATGGCGTAGAACAAACCTACATTCGCTCTTCCCAACAACCTTGGGACACGGGAGGCATTATGGACATCAACTTGAGGGTGCATGAAGTCGCTCGTACCTTTGATGAGTTGCGGGAATTAGGTTGGCATGGCTTAAGTGATCCTTTGTTGCAAGAAATGGGACCATTCAAGCTTTATGATATTTTGATGAAAGGATATGACGATACCATAGTTGCCTTTACACATAGTATCAATCCTCCGATGAATTTGACCTCGCCCATCAAACTACCTTCCCATGTTTACAACGCATCTTTAGTCGTAAAAAATTTGGAAAGTTCTCGTCAATTCTATGTCGACCAACTGGGCTGTAAATTACTGACAGAATATGAAGTTCGCAAAGACAAGCCACAGGAAAACATGTTTGGGTTACCTCATAATTTGGCCGATAAGGTTACTTGCAAAGCCAATATTTTATCGTTCGAAGGAACACGTGATGTTGCTTTTCAAATCATCGAATTTGACGGAATTTCCGGAAAAGATTTTGCTGCAAAAGCAAAACCACCAAATCGCGGATTTTTATTATATCGAGTAGAAGTAGAAAACCTAACTGCTTATTTTCAGCATTTAAACCTCCATAACGCATTGATTAACAACCCGATACAAAAAATAGACCTTTCACCTTATGGTCTCTGCCATGCCTTCTCCGTCATTAGTCCTAATGGTGTTTGGTTTACATTCTACGA
This sequence comes from uncultured Saprospiraceae bacterium, assembly GCA_964645475.1. Taxonomy (GTDB): domain Bacteria; phylum Bacteroidota; class Bacteroidia; order Chitinophagales; family Saprospiraceae; genus JALZUU01. The sequence goes on from CAZYAC010000171.1 coordinate 2,150, forward strand.
AATAATTTGACCCAATTATTATTCATTCTTAACGACAAACCATCATGATGAAAAGAATATTTTCCCTGTTTTTATTTTTTTGTTTGTTGGCTTGTAATGATAAAAACACAAAGGGAATCACAGAGCGTTTAACAGTTGACACGATCATTCATAATGTCACTGTTATTGATGCAAAGAATGGTTTGCAAAAAGATAGAACTGTTTTCATAAAAGGAAATAAGATTCAAAAAGTCGGGCCATCAAATGAGGTAGTTTTTAGCGCAGATCATCCTCATCAAATCGATGGAACTGGAAAATATTTGCTTCCCGGTCTATGGGATGCCCACGTGCATCTGACTTATGAAAAAGCTTTGACACCTTATATGTTTGCGCTCTTTTTGAAGTATGGCGTCACGAGTATTCGGGATACTGGAGGATTGTTAGATTTGGTTTTACCTGAAAGAGAAAAGGCTCGAAAAGATCCGGATAATGCACCTCGAGTTTTTTTGTCTGGTCCATTATTAGATGGTATTCCTGTGGTTTATGATGGCAGCTCAAAATATTCACCACATTTAGGAATTGGTGCTGGTTCAGATGCAGAAGCAAAAAAACTAGCAGAAGAAATGATAGCAGCAAAAGTAGATTTGCTAAAGGTTTATGAAATGCTTAGTCCAGAAGCCTTTAAAATTATTCTTGCTACTGCCAAGTCAAATGGAATATCCGTTACCGGGCATGTACCTTTAAGCATGGATGTAGTGGACGCCTCTAATCTCGGTTTGCGAAGTATGGAGCATTTACGAAACCTCGAATTTGCCTGTTCTTCGGACTGGAAACAATTATTAGCAACTCGAAAAAAAATGCTCTTTAATGAACAAAAAGAAACGGGATCGGTCCTTCGTCGAAATATTCACAACGCCCAACGTACACATGCCCTTGCGCATCAAGACTCGCTTCGCCGTACGGAAGTTTTAAAGCATTTAGCAGAAAACGAAACTTGGCAGATTCCAACATTGACGGTTATGACACTGGCCGCTGATCTGTTTTTTACTCGACCGGATTGGCAAGATAGTTTCAAGCACCTACCAGATTCACTTGAAAAAAAGTGGAGAACAAATTCTCTCAATTTTGCCAAAAGACCGGTCAGTGAAGACACTAAAAATTACGCGAGCTGGATGCTAGAAATGATTGGCTATTTAAAAGCAGCTAACGTTGATATGATGGCAGGAACGGACTGCCCGATTTTTTATCTCACTCCAGGTTATAGTTTACATGAAGAATTAGCTTTGCTAGTAAGAGGAGGCTTAACACCCCTTGAGGCCATTGGTACTGCGACCATAAAGCCTGCGGAATATTTCAACATGGAAGATGAATTGGGACTTGTACAGGAAGATATGTTTGCAGATTTATTATTGCTAGATGCCAACCCATTGGATGATATCAGAAATACGTTAAAAATAAATACGGTTATAAGAAACGGAAAAGTGCATGACCTCAACGCTTTAGAATCCCTTGGTCTTCTAAAAGATCAGTAAGTCGTGAATATCCAATAAATCAATATTGAATGTCGAACATCCAATTTCCAATATTAATTGAGGGAGCTCTAGTTTAAAACCTTAGCATAGTCCATCCTTTAAGGCACTTCTTTAGTTGTTTTTATAACTCCTAAATATTCAAAAAGGGAACCCCAAAATCAATATTAGATATTCAACATTCATAGATAATAAAAGCAGTAAAGTCAAGCTAAGCTCTATTACTAACTATCAGACCGAGAAGCCTGTCCATTGGTTCGCTTTTCGGGCAAATCAATCCAAAATTGAGGGTCGATTTCTGATTCCTCCGCCACTTTTCTTTCTTCGATCATCGTAATACCATTAAAGGTGTCATTCTCAGACCATTTCCAAACTCGAATTCTGTGATCATCATTTCCGATCAAATCTATCTGCTCAAATAGCGTCATACCCGGACGGTGTTTGTACTCCCAAATAAGTACGACACTTCTTCCAGTCTCCCAAGCTTTACCAGACAGCCTTGGATTTTCAAAAATCAATTCTCCTTTATCGTTGAATGCACAGATTCCAAAGTCTAGGCATTCTTCAAAGCCATCCTCCCAAAAGTATTGATTGACTTGATGGTACTTTCGGTCGGGCAACATTCTTATCGTCAATCGACTTTTCCATTTGTCAATCAGTTTTCCATTTTGATCAATTCTGGCATAGGTGCCTTCCCAAATTCCAGTATGCTTGGGAAAAAGTTTGAGTTCTACCATACTAATTATCTGTTAGTTAGTGCAAATTTAGTTAATAGAATTAACTATTAGCAACGTTAATGATTATTTTTATAATTCAAATTTATATTCTGCAAAAAGCATGGAATATAGAATATAGAATTGATAAAAGGATAAATAAACGAAAAAAAATAGTTAACTATGTTAATGATTAATTCAATTAATTTTCTATTTTTGTATAAATTAATTACTGTTCCAAGGTTTTTAAAGGTAAAAAGATCATTGGAATAATTTAAATGAAGAAGATTTTTTCTTTGAATTCCGTCCCAAAAGATCAAAAACTTATTACTCATTCATCTTTCAATAAGAATTAAATCATTAAAAAATTATTATCATGATGAAAAAACATTTACACCTAAAATTCTATTTTTTGTTGATGTGCTTTAGCTTAATGAGTCTATGTGTATCTGCACAAAATACCATTAACGGAAAAATTATGTCCACCGATGGTGAGCCCTTAGTAGGGGTAAGCATTTTGGTGAAAGGTACCACCAATGGTACCGTCTCTGACTTGGAAGGTAACTTTCAAATGCAAGCATCGGAAGGAGATGTGTTGGTTTTTTCCTATACAGGGATGAAAGGAAAAGAGATGGTGGTAGGAAAAGAAACTACAATTAGTGTTGAAATGTCAGAAGATGCTTCTACGCTTTCGGACATTGTAGTAACCGCCACGCGACAGCCAATTCGAAAGATTCAGACGACTACCGCAATTAGTACAATCGGTAAAGAAGAAATTACGCTGCTCCAACCCGAATCATTTGGGGAAGCTATCCAATCAACTCCTGGTGTAACGGTAGAAAATAGTCAGGGACGAAAATCCTCATTTAATATTCGGGGATTCCCTTCTGGAAATACCTATGTAACAACGATGTTGGATGGACTACCTCTTTCTGGTTTTGCAGGAAGATCGGCTGGTGTTGCCGAATTTCATGGATTGGATAGAAATGTAGAACGAGTAGAAGTTGTAAGAGGAAGTGGTGCAACACTTTTCGGAAGAGCAGCAGCGGCTGGAGCCGTAAATATTATTACCAAAACAGGAGGAGAAAAGATCGGAGGAGAAATTTCAATTACTAAATTTAATAATGTAGTTGGTGATGATCATCAGTTCAGTGGAGATTTTGATTATCGGGTAGACTTTAATATAAATGGACCAATTGCAGATAAACTACGATTCAATGTAGGTGGGTATGTAATGGAAGATTCTGGATATAAAGAATGGGCCCAAAAAGATAAAGGAACTCAATTCAGAGCGAATTTTGATTATCTAATTTCTGAAAAGAGTAGTATTCGAATTTATGGAATGTGGGGAAATAATCAATTCAACAATCTAACAGATATTCCTTACAACTTAGCTACTGGAGAAGTCGCAGATGGATGGGAAAATTTTAATACCTTCTATCCTGATAATACGCAGTTAGATTTTGAATCAACGCTACAAGGATCTGATATTAACGCCCCTGCCGTTTTTCTTCCAGCATTTTTGACTTTTCCTATTTCTGACGCTGATGGAAATAACATTACACAAAATCAAGTGGAAGCTAATCGGGAAGAAGTAATTGGTGGACAAATTGGCTTAACTGCTAACATCGACCTAGGTGGAGGTTTTCGTTTTATAGAAAAGATCAGATTTCAAACTTTTGATTGGAGAGATCAGAATGAAATTTCATTGGAATCTTTTTATACCGTCGCTGCTCCTATCTTAAGACTCAATGCAAACTCTAATGGAGCTATCAACGATATCGTCAATGAAACTAGACTAGAATATAATGTTGACATTGGTAATAGCAAACATAATTTTAGTCTTGGATTCTATTTTAGTAATGCTGAATATGATCGTTTTGGAGGTCTTCATTGGTATACTTCTACAGTTGATCCGAGTCCTACTTATGGTTGGTTCGGCCCTCCAGGTACACCTCCTTTAGAAATTTTTACTAACTCTACTACAACTTCCCATCAAGAAGAAGGAGTGACTAGTTTTTTCTTTGGTGATGAAATGGTATTCAATGAAAAACTTAGAATCAATGCAGGTATTCGGTATGATAAAATGACAGGCTTTTTCAACAATGACCCCGAGGAAATAGATGGTATTGATTTTAACCCAGCCGTAGTTGTAGAAAACGATTTAGAATTTGATGATTTTTCTGGATCTATTGGTGTAAACTATATGTTTAATCAACGATCAGCTATTTATGGTAGTTTCCTTAGAGCCTTTTCTTTGCCTAGCGTAGGATTAGCCACTCCAGTTCCAGAAAAAAATGAAATTGTCATCAATGGAGAACTTGGCTATCGAGTAGGAGTTGGAGACCTTGGAATAGATGTAGGAGTTTTCAATACCGTTATCGATAACCGATTAGCCACCGTATTTGATCCAGATCCTAACAGTATGCAAACCTTTGTCGTTAAACCAGTAGGTAAAAATACCGTACGTGGTGGCGAACTGCAACTTACTTATGCTCCTTCGCAAGTAAAAGGATTGCTATTTAGAGCTAGTTTCACTTTGCAACAATCTGAATTTGACGGACTTACCATTGCGCTCGATAAGTCAGACGATGATGATGACGAAACGACACCAGATGTCCCTGATGTGGATGTCAATGGCAATTTATTCGGATTAACATTGGTCGAACTTAACAGAGAAAATGATGACTTTGCCATTGATGTTACAGGCAATCAAGTTCATAATACACCAACGTTTATTTTCTCTTTTAATGCCGGCTACACTAGTAAATATTTTGGTGTAGGTTTTGACGCCCTTCACTATGGAGGTCGATATGTTACTTCTTTGAACCTTTATGAAACGCCGGACTTAACCATTTTAAATGCTAATATTTTCGGCCAGTATCCATTGGCAAATAATAGTAAAATTCGCCTAGGCCTACGGATCAAAAATTTATTAGATACTAGCCTACCGCAACAATTAGTACTGGGTAGTACTAATGACGATCTACTAGTACAACAACAAGCTACCCCTAATTTTAATAATGGTACCAATGATATTCTAGGTTTTGGTATATCTCAAATACCTCGTAGAATTCTGCTGACTATTGGTTATGATTTTTAACCTTAGGTCTTGTCAAAAATTTATTTTGGACTTGCTCTTAATTAATAATAATCACTAAATACTAACTGATAGGGTATTTCATTAATTTGAAATATCCTATCTTTGATTCATATCTACTTCAATCTATTTTATTTTTCTCAATACCTATTAAACTCGATCATGAAAAATACCCTTTTATTGCTTGTCTACCTGATTTTTTTCTTGACTGCTTGTCAACAACAGCCAGGAGAATCTAACAACTCAACTACTGATAATGCGCCTTCCTTAAATCTTGATTTAGACAAAGCCGAGGACAACCTCGCTGCCTTTGTAAAGGTTAGAGCCTCTTTAACAGAAAATGAGGAAGTCATTTTTTACGCCAAAGGAAAAATCTATGGATTTGTCAACGGAGAAAGAGACAAAGCATTGATGGGTTATGAAATGTACAATATTGGTCGTTCTGTAAAAAAAGAAGAAAATGCTTATTATTTACTCACCAATGAAGTATTGCTTTATACAGATTTGAAAACAGGAGAAGTCCTCGAACAATTTAAAAACCCATACACGGAAGAAACGGTTGATGTGGTCCATGTTTGGAATTCCCCAGTCAATCAAGTTCAACAACTGGAAAGCAAATATGGCAAATGGGGGATTACCCACAATAAATACGGTGATGATGTCATCTGTATGAGTGCTAATATTTTCTTGAAATATCCTTCACCACTTACCGTCGCTGAATTTCCTGAAAACTCGCAGTCGGACGATTATGAAGCCGCCGAATTATTTCAATTTTTCTTTTCTGAAAAAGAACTGAACGATCCAACGAAAAACAGCATCGAATGTACTATTTCTTGGTCAAGACTTGGTCCTTGGTTGCCTTGGATGAAAATGGGACAACGACCAGGAACAATGGTTTATCAAGGCGAAGGATACAAACTGATGGAAACTGATTACGATAAAATGCCAAAAGTATTGACCGATTATGTGATGAAACATAACCCCGAATACAGACATGCTCCTACAGAATACACAAAACCCAATGAAACCAGTTGGACTTATTTTAAAAAATTAAATTCTAAATAATCATGAAAAAAATATGCTGCCTCACCCTTGCTATACTTTTTAGCTTCAGTCTAACGGCTCAAGTTACAACAGTAGAAGGGAAAGAAGCTATTCTAATTAGCCAAAAATCTACCTGTGGAACTACGGAAGCAGGGAAAACCCGCTATGGAATGTGGGAAGGGAAAGCCTATAGCCGAGTGCCAGGTGAAAAGGATCGCCATTTATTTAATGTGGTTGGCATAAATACTCGAGCCTGTGCTGTCGTTGATGACTCCATAAGAGGGCGAGGTTTCAAGTCTGTTTCCAGAGAAATCATGATGTACCTCGATCCTGAAACCAATGAAGTTATGGACGTGTGGACAAACCCATGGACTGAGGAAGAAGTTAAGGTTGCTCATGTGGCCAATGATCCAGTAAATATGCGGGGATGGCGCTATGAAAAAAATAAAGCAGGCGTTTCTACGGCCAAAACATCTTACCGACATTATGGAGACGTGGCCGTTACTTCTTATGAAATTCCGCTTTTCTACGACAATCCTTTAGGTAGTGAATATCAGGTTTATATTGGTGGCGCCTACCACGCTATGGAAATCTTTAATACGATTTATGACGTAGAGGAATTTACCAATCCAGCAATAAAGCATCTAAAGCAATCCAATCTTTCTTGGTCCAGAGTAGCACAATGGCTTCCTTGGATGAAGATGGGTGATCGTGCTGGAATTATGATTTTCAATGCAACGGGTTATAGTACTTTTGAAACCGATCAGATTTGGCCCGTACTCCAAAAATTACTCGAAACTAGATATCCTTTATATAAAAATCCTCCTCCACTGGATGATGATCGCCCAAATGAAACCTCTTGGACTGTTTTTGAAAAATTTATGGAAGGAAAGGAAAAGATCAATGTTCGTGAACAAGTCAAGAAAATAAAAAAGTTAAAAACTAAGAAGGAAAAAGAGTAGCGTTTAGAGTATGTTTAAATGAAAGATAAGAAAAACATCCGCTGGTGGATCGCTGGTACCATTTTTTTGGCAACGACCATAAATTACATTGATCGCCAAGCACTTTCCGTAGCTGCTCCAGTCATCAGAGAAGATCTAGGGCTGTCTAACGAGGATTACGGTTGGATTGTTAGTGCCTTTTTATTGGCTTATGCCATTATGCAAATTGTTTCAGGGCGTTTGATAGATATTTTAGGTACTAAAAAGGGATTTACCCTTGCCGTCATTTGGTGGTCTATTGCTAATATGTTGCACGCCTTTGGAAAGGGAATGATGAGCTTGGGAATATTTCGCTTCTTATTAGGAATAGGAGAAGCAGGCAATTATCCCGCAGCGATGAAAGCCATCTCCGAATGGTTTCCCAAAGAAGAAAGAACCAAGGCGGTAGGTATTTTGAATATGGGCCCCGGCCTAGGAGCTATCATCGCACCACCTTTAATGGCATGGTTGATTTTAACGGTTGGTTGGAAAATGGCTTTTGTGGTAACAGGTTCTTTAGGATTTTTCTGGCTCCTGCTTTGGCGATGGGTTTATTTCGAACCCGATGGCCATCCACGTATTTCTAAAGAAGAACTTGCTCTAATCAGAGGAGGACAAGAAAAAGAGGAACAAACCGAAAAACTCCCCTGGCTCAGTTATTTTAAATACAAAGAAGTCTGGGGTTTGGCTTTATCTCGGTTTGTATCAGACGGCGCTTTTTATTTCTTTGTCTTTTGGCTACCCTCTTGGTTAGCGGATGTCAAAGGATTTAGTTTAATAGAAATTGGCATGTTTGCTTGGATTCCTTTTTTGCTTTCTGATATCGGTAGTTTTGTAGGTGGCTGGACGGGAGGTAAACTCATGGAACGAGGTTGGACGCTAGATGCATCCCGAAAAATAATCATTTGGATTGGAGCCATTTTAGTCGTTCCTGTTTTAGGTTGTTTATACATTGAATCGCCCTATTGGGCCATTGCTTTAATTAGCTTTTCTTTATTTGCAACACAATTCAAACAGTCCGCGCTATTCACCTTACCAATAGATTTGTTTTCAAAGAAAGATGCCGCATCTGTTTGGGGAATTTCTGGTTCAGCGGGCAGTTTTGGAGCTATGTTGTTTACACCCATCATTGGTTGGTTAGTGGATACCATATCTTATTCTCCCGTCTTCGTGATCGTGGCCTTTTTACATATTCTTTCGGCTTTGATGGTAATGATTTTTATACCTAAAATAAAACGAATAAACCTTAACTAAACATAAAAACCTATGGAAAAAGAAAGCCTACCAAAGACAGGAATCAGCGGCCTCTATGAAGTGATCATTGGTGCCAAAGACGCAAAGTCTGCTATTAAATATTTTAAAGAATTTGGTTTTAGAA
>CAZYAC010000172.1:0-5217 GCA_964645475.1 uncultured Saprospiraceae bacterium
TTATAAGGTGAACTAACTATGTTTTTTAATAAATCAAATTTACAAACTTCTAAAACCTGTCAAATGTATGAAATGAAAAACAAATCTATTTTTTCTTACCAATTTGATTGAGGATTCTATTAATACAAAATAGTTAGCAAAGGAAAATTTCTTCCCCTTAATCACAGAAGTTATCAAATATGATGCTTCAATTTTCAATTATCTACAACCCGTTTAAAGGTTGTTATTATTTAAATAAAACAAAAATTAATGAAAAAGCAGAACTACCAAAATGTTCGTTGGCCCCGGTTACTTACCCGGTTCCAGCTACCCAATTTTTCAAAAAATGTAGTCCTTCCTTTACTCTTTTTCTTATTCACGGCATCTGCCTTTGCGCAACAGGTATCCGGAGTAATTAAAGATGACCTTGGTGATGGACTAATCGGTGTAAACATCATCGAAAAAGGAACCACCAACGGAACTGTTACCGATATTAATGGTAGCTATTCAATTAAAGTTTCCGATGGAGCTATCCTTGTATTTAGCTATACGGGCTACACTCCTCAAGAAGTGACCGTTGCTGGTCAATCTACTATTGATATTGTCATGCAAGAAGGACTTGAACTTGATGAGGTCGTTGTGGTTGGATTTGGTACCCAACGTAAGGTCGATTTGACCGGAGCCGTTGGTTCTATCAGTGCTGAAGAAATTTCCGCTACGCCAGTTCTAACCGCAGATCAAGCTCTGCGAGGTCGTCTTTCCGGTGTTCAGTTATCCAATCGTAGTGGTGCACCAGGTGCACCTATCAATGTTCGTATCAGAGGGGTCGGAACCACTGGTAACAATCAACCTCTATGGGTTGTGGATGGAGTGCCAATCGTACAGACCACCAATATCACAGTTAACACTGCTGCTAACACCGAAAGTAATCCTTTAGTGGGTATCAATCCAAGTGACATCGAATCTATCGACGTTTTGAAAGATGCATCCGCAGCAGCAATTTACGGTGCTCGTGCCGCTAACGGTGTAATCATCGTGACTACTAAGCGTGGTAAAGAAGGTCGAACTAATTTGGTCTACGATGGATACGTCGGAGTACAAAGTGTTCGTAAAACACTCGACGTATTAGACGTGGGAGAATATATTTCTCTACAAAATGAATTAGGTCGTGATTTTAGTGCTTTCTCAGGCAGACCATTCGTAGACTGGCAGGATGAAGTTTTCAGCACTGCCGGAATGCAAAGTCACAATCTTTCTGCCAGTGGTGGAACAGAACGGATGAACTTTAATATTTCAGGTGGATACTTCACACAAGATGGAATCGAATTAGCTACCGCCTTCGAACGCTACTCCGTGAAAGCCAATGCCGATATGAAAATTGGTGACAGAATCAAAATAGGTCAATCGATAAACATTGCATTTACGGATCGTCTCGTACAGTCTGAGCCAGGACGAGCACCAGCCTTCACTGCTGCCCAAAATGCCCCTTTTGTACCGGTCTTTGAGCCGAATGGTGACTTCGCAGTTATTACGGCAGAAAATGCAGGACCCGCCGCAGGATCCGTCACACAAATTGTGGGAGTAAACGATCTTGATAATAACGAAACGCGAGTAAACACTCGTCGAATTTTAGGAAGTATTTATGGTGAATTAGAACTGGTGAAAAACCTAAAATTCAAAACTCAGTTTGGACTAGATTACTCAATTGGTCAGGGTTCTTGGTTTAACGGTATTTATAATTTTGGTAATGCTAATAATAGCTCAATTCTACAGGTTGTTTCTAAACCAACAGAATTAACAACCAATATCGCAAACACTTTGACCTACACCAATTCTTTTGATGAACTGCATGATCTAACTGTTGTACTAGGACACGAAGAGACCAATTTTGAGTTTGACCGTTTACGTGGTCAAGGTCGAGGATTCTTAAGTCCTGCAGTTACTTTAGTAAATACAGCAGCTACTTCTGCCGTTGGACAGGAAGCAGATCAATGGGCCTTAAGAGGTTTCCTTGGACGTATTGCTTACAGCTACAACCGAAAATATTTAGTGACCATCAACGGTCGACTAGATGCAACTTCCCGTTTTTCAGAAGACAATCGTAGTGATTTCTTCCCTTCCATTTCCGTCGGTTGGAGGTTGACCGAAGAAAACTTTTTGAAGGACAATGACTTATTTGACGAAGTCAAACTAAGACTTGCTTGGGGACAATCTGGCAACCAATTTACGGGAACCAACTTTGCCTACCTAAGTACTTTAGGTTTGACATCTCTATATCCGCTGGGTGCTTCCCAAGCGGTAACTGCTGCGCCTACTCCTTTTGTATTCTCTAATCCTAACCTAAAATGGGAAGTGAGTACACAAACAGGCGTTGGGTTAGATGTTCGTCTATTAGAAGGTAAAGTAGATTTTAGCATTGACTACTTCCAGAAGGAAACTTCGGATATTCTTGTTGGTGTTCCTATTTCGGCAGTTTCTGGTTTCTTATTACCTCCGGATGTAAATGCGGGTAGAGTAAAGAATACGGGTATTGAAATTTCTGCTTTGTATCAAAATCGTGCTGGCAAGTTAGGATACAATATTTCAGGTAACCTAACCTACGTTAACAACGAAGTAACTGAATTGGGAGACAATCAGACACCTATTATTAGTGGTTTCTTCGGTAATCAAACTCACCGGACTATGGTAGGAGAATCTATCGGTCACTTCTTTGGGTACCAAACTAATGGAATCTATCAAACAGATGCAGAAGCTGCTGCTGGACCAGAAGATGCGCTTTCTTCAGGTCGACAAGCCGGTGATATTCGTTTTGTAGATACCGATGGAGACGGTGCCATTACTCCCCTTGATCGAGTAAATCTTGGATCACCACAACCATCCGTTTTCTACGGATTAAATCTTGGTTTTGATTATAGTGGTTTTGACATTGGAATCTTCTTGCAAGGTGCATCCGGATTGAGCGTATTCAATAATGTACGACGTACATTGGAATCTCAGACTGGACTTAACAACCAATTTGCTAGCGTAGCAGATCGGTGGACAACTTCTAATCCGTCAAATACGATCCCTAGAGCAACAAGTGCAGATCCAAATAACAACAATCGTTTTTCTGACCGATGGGTAGAAAGCGCGAATTATCTACGTTTACAAAATATTCAAATCGGATATACTTTCAGTAGTCAGGTGATTCAAGGTTTTGCGAACGGATTTGTCCAAGGATTACGACTTTACGTTTCAGCAACTAACTTAGCTACTTTTACAGGTTATTCCGGACTTGATCCTGAAGTAACTCGTGGATTCAGTTTCCAAAAAGGAGAGCAACCACTTGCTTCCGGACAGGATGATGGATTTACGCCTACACCAAGAATTGTACAATTCGGTGCTAGAGTATCTTTTTAATATTCACAAAATTTAATTATTTTGTTTAAAAATTTTATTATGAAAAATAAACTTTTAATTTTCTTACTCGCTATCGGTAGCTCAGCGATCTTTACCAATTGTAATGATCTCGACTTGCAACCATTAGATGCGATTACGGAGGATGCATTTTACCAGACTTCCTCAGATTTTAGAGGCGCAATTTTAGCCTCCTATTCGTCCATTCAAAGTTTTAATGGTACTAGTACGGAGAACCTAGGAGAATGTGCTGAATGGTGGAAGCTTACCTTAATGACGACTGACGATATCACTTTTGATGATCAACAGTTAGGAAGTTGTGCCACCAATCAAACTATGGACAATTTTACGTTCAATCCTAATGACAAGGCTTTTCAGTCCATCTTTACCCATATTTATCAAGGGATTTTCCGGGCCAATTTGGTCATCGATAAATTAGCAGGAGATAATGAATTAACTGCTGAAGAGAAGGCTAGTTTCGAGGCTGAAGCAAATTTTCTACGTGGCTGGTTCCATTTCCAAGCATACAAATTCTGGGGAGGACAAGCTCCTTTGGCACTAACGGTTCGTCGAGATATTAATGATATCCCCTTACCAAACGCTACTCCAGAAGAAATGATTACTTCTATTTTAGCCGATTTTCAAAGCGCCGCTTCTGGTTTACCTGAGGAATGGGACAATGGCAACTTAGGTCGTGCTACTGCATGGGCTGCAAGAGCCTACATCGGTAAAGTAAATCTCTACGCTAAAAACTATCCTGCAGCCGTTACGGCATTAGCGGAAGTTTATAACATGGGTCCTTACAGCCTAATGTCAACCTTCGAAGATGTTTTCGCATTCGATCAAGAAAACAATGCAGAGTCCGTTTTCGAATTACAGTACGCTTCTAATTCAGATGACAATGGTTGGGTATTAGATGATAACCATACAGAAAACTTTAAAGCTTCTCAAGGAATCATGCGTGCTTGGTGGCAAGATGCCGGTCGTGGTGCTCCAGGTGGAGGACTTGGAATCAATGTTCCTACTCAAGAGTTAATAGATGCATTCGAAGCTGGTGATACTCGTAAAGAAGCTACTATCTACACCGATGGTGATACTTATTTTGCAGATGGAGTAGCAGCTACTTACGATCCAGCTTGGTCAGAATATGGTGCTACGATGCGTAAGTATCGTGGTCTTAATGTGGCAAAGATGAATCCGGTTAACTTCGCAATTGATTACAATAATGAGCGTGTTTTGCGTTTTGCAGATGTAATTCTAATGTATGCTGAAGCATTGGCATTCAGTGGCGGAGATGAAATGACAATCGTCAACTTAATGAACGAAGTTCGACTAAGAGGTTGTCCAAGCTGTACTCCTATAGCAATAGGAGATGACTTAGTAGCAGCCCTACAACAAGAGCGACGAGTTGAATTTGCCTTCGAAGGTCACCGTTTATTTGATCTTGTTCGTTGGAATATTGCAGCGGATGTTTTTGAAGCACAAGGGATTACCTTCCAAACTTGGGGTACTCGGGGTGATTTTCCCGCTATATTCCCACTCCCACAATCTGAGATTGATCGGGGCGGTGGAACCTTGAGCCAGGTAGAATAACAAATTAAGTCAATTTTTTATTTCTAGACTCAAACTCAGTGAGCCCCGTTTCGGCGCTGGCTCATTGAGGTTGAGTCTTATTTTTACTTATACTTCGTGTTCTTTGTTATCTTATCATTTTTGTATGAACCGAATCTACTCTTTTCTTTTAGTTGCAATTCTCCTTGTTTTTTTCAGCTGTGGAAAAGATAGCACCGACACTCTGTTTCAACTACTCTCCGCCGAACAATCAGGCATCCATTTTTCTAA
>CAZYAC010000172.1:5317-10721 GCA_964645475.1 uncultured Saprospiraceae bacterium
GCAAGGAACACTTTGCAGCTAAATAATGGAAATGGTACGTTTAGTGAAGTAGGACAACTAGCTGGTGTGGACAAAACAGATTGGAGTTGGTGTACCTTGTTTGCAGATTTTGATAACGATGGCTGGCAGGATTTATTTGTCACCAATGGTTATCGCCAGGATATTACCAATATGGACTTTGCCACTTTCAGTCGTCAAATTACCTCATCTGCTATCGGTACCCAAGAGTCCAAGCGAAAAAAAATGATGGCAAAACTGCAAGAAATGCCAGAGATTAAAATGCCAAATGCTATGTTTAAAAACGAAGGTAAATTCCCCTTTGCTAATAAAACGGAAGAATGGGGTTTTGATCTACCTACCTATTCAAACGGGGCAGCATATGCGGACTTTGATAATGATGGAGATTTGGATTTAGTAATTAACAATATTGACGAACGAGCTTATGTTTATCAAAACAATCTTTACAAAAATGATGTGCGGAATTCATCCCATTTTTTGAGAATAAAATTAAATGGAAATAATAGTGGGAATGCTAAAGCAATTGGCACAAAAATTCAACTCATCAGCGACAATAAAAAACAATATCGTTTTGTTTCGCCCTACCGTGGTTATTTATCTACCGTTGAAAACATTCAGCATTTTGGACTTGGCGATCTTACTCAAATAGATAGTTTGATCATCACTTGGCCGGATGGTACTCAACAGTTAAAAACTGATGTAAAAGTCGATCAGACCCTCTCGATTGAATACCAACCCAATAACCAAAAGTCGATTACTAATAATTCAAGTCTAGCTTCACTACTTGCACCGAAAGATTTAGGAGTAGACTATGTTCATCAAGAAAAAGATTTTGTAGATTTTAAGATTCAACCCATACTACCTCATAAACATTCTCAAAATGGTCCAGGACTAGCCGTCGGTGATATCAACGGAGACGGTCGTGAAGACTTTTTTGTAGGAGGTTCTGCAGGATACCCTGGAAACATATTCTCACAAAAAGAAGATGGATCTTTTACCAAAACAGAATTTCCAAATGATACCGAATTCCATGACATGGGTGTTCTCCTTTTCGATGCAGATCAGGATAAAGATTTAGATTTATACATTGCGAGCGGCGGAACAAATTATCAAGGGCAAAAAGATAAATACCAAGATAGACTCTATCTAAACGATGGGAATGGTAATTTTAATCACATCAATGGAATTCCTGTCATCAACAGTAGTGGTGCCTCCGTAACAGCAGCCGATTACGACCAAGACGGAGACTTAGACTTATTCGTTGCAGGTCGGGTCCGTCCAGGTGCTTACCCTACTATTCCAAAATCCTATTTATTACGAAATGATACACAAGGAGCAAGTGTCAAATTTGTTGATGCCTCTGATCAGTTACCTGAGCAGGGTAAATTAGGAATGGTCAGTGCTGCCTTGTGGACAGATACTGATAACGACGGAGATCGCGACCTTTTTCTCGTTGGAGAATTTATGCCTTTAACGATTTTGAAAAATAATAAGGGAACATTTCAAAAATCAGAAATTCCTAATTCTGGTGGTTGGTGGAATAGTATTGCGGCCGCGGATTTTGATCAAGATGGCGACTTAGATTATGTAGCGGGAAATTTAGGCCTGAATTCAAGATACCAAGCTTCAAAAGATCAGCCTGTTTGTGTTTACGCGAAAGATTATGATAAAAACGGTAGGGTTGATCCTGTCCTTTGCCACTATATGGAAGGCACCAATTATATTGCTCATTCTCGCGATATGCTCATCAAACAAATCAACTCGATGCGGGTTCGTTTTAAAACATATACCCAGTTTGGAAGCACGCCCTTCGATCGTTCGTTTACCAAAGCGGAACTGGCAGATGCCCTCGTTCTAAAGAGTGAAATTTTTGCGACCAGTTATATCGAAAATATTGGAAACGGTAAGTTTAAAGTAAGTGCATTGCCCACAGAAGCACAAGTAGCACCTATGTATGGAATGCAAACCACTGACCTAAATCAGGATGGATTTATGGATATCATCATGGTGGGAAATTCATTTAGTACCGAAATTATGGCTGGTCGTTATGATGCGGCCCATGGTCTGGTATTACTTGGAAATGGGCAAGGAACATTCAAACCACAAACAGTAAACGAATCTGGATTTTTTGTGGATCAAGACGCGAAAGCTTTGGCTAGAATCATGTCATCAGATGGCACCTCCAATTGGCTAGCCACTCGAAACCGAGAAGGATTAGGGAGCTTTTCAAATCTAAAAAATAGCAATCTAGTTCCCGTTCTTCCAAAAGATGATCATGCCCTGATCACTCTTCCAAATGGTAAAAATTACAAGGTAGAATTTTATCGTGGATCTGGATATTTATCTCAGTCTTCACGGAATTTTATGCTTCCCAAAAACATAGAAGAAATTGAACTAGTAGACATGGCTGGTAAAAGTAGAAAATTAAAATTTTAAGGATCAAAAGATCATTATGATCGTGTTTTGATCAAGTATATATTTCAACAAAAGCAAATTCTTATTCTTTTGAATAGATGCTTAAAATATAGGTTAAAGAAATATTGTTTATCAACCTTATGGATGGTAAAAAACGAATCTCTTTTGCTTATTATTTTCTTTCCATTTTTTGGCGGACTCCTTTTTTCTGGATGTCAAAAGAACAACTCCACCAACAAAGTTTTCAGTTTAATATCCGCAGAAAAATCAGGCATCGACTTTGTAAATCTAATCGAAGAAAATGACACCTTCAATATGTACGCCTTTATGAATATTTATACGGGCGGTGGACTAGCAATCGGTGATATCAACAAGGACGGTCTAGAAGATATTTTTTTTAGTGGTAATCGAGTTTCAAGTAAATTGTATTTAAATAAAGGAAATCTAAAATTTGAAGATATTACTTCATCTGCTGGGTTAATAACGGAGCGTTGGTGTTCGGGTGCTTCGATGGTAGATTTAAATCAAGATGGATGGCTGGATATTTATGTGAGTGTCACAGGAATTGGTTCGGACGAACAACGCAGCAATTTATTTTTTGAAAATCAAGGAGATAATACTTTTTTAGAAAAAGCCAAAGACTATGGCCTAAACGATCCACGACAAATCATGCACACCAGTTTTTTTGATTACGATCGAGACGGGGATTTAGATGCCTATATGATTGTCAATCCTGTGGACTATTCTATGAGTAATGTAAATACCATACGCCCGCGACTGACCAACGGAGAAAGTAAAAGTACAGATCGCTTATATCGAAATGATGGAACCGTTTTTACGGATGTTTCTTCACAAGCAGGAATCCTGGTGGAAGGATATAGTTTGGGTGTTGCCACCACCGATATCAATGGTGATGACTGGCCAGACATATACGTTTCTAATGATTTTTTAACCAATGATATTTTATATCTCAATAATCAAGACGGGACTTTTTCCAATCAAATAGATAGCTTACTGGATCATACTAGTTTTGCTGGTATGGGTAACGATGTGAGTGATATAAATAATGACGGTAAGCCCGATATCGTAGTTGTGGATATGTTACCAGAAGATAATTATCGTCGACAGTTGATTATTCCAAGTTCGAGTTATGATAAGTTTCAGCTGACACAACGGATGAATTATTTGCCCCAATATACTCGAAACACTTTACAATTAAACAATGGAGACGGTAGCTTTAGTGAAGTCGGACAATTAGCAGGTATTGATAAAACTGATTGGAGTTGGAGTAGTTTGTTAGCTGATTATGACAATGATGGAGATCGAGATTTATTTATTACTAATGGTTTTTTACGAGACGTCGGCAATCTAGACTATATCAGTTACCAACGAAAGAATGCTTCACCTTTCGGCAAAAAAGAAGTATTACATCAAGCAAGACTTAAAGCTATTGAGGACTTGGGAGCCGCTAAAATTCAGAATTACGTTTTTGAGAATCAAGGATCAATAAAATTTGTTAATCGTAGCAAAGATTGGGGTATTCCTGAAAAAACCTGTTCTAACGGAGCCGCTTTTGCAGACCTCGATCAAGATGGGGATTTAGAAATGATTATCAATAATGTCAACGATCGAGCCTTTATTTACGAAAATAAAAGTTTATCATTCAGTGAAAACAATTTCATAAAAATAAGATTAGAAGGGTCCGATAAAAATCGTAATGGTATCGGAAGTAAGATCAGTTTAACTACTGAAACTGGAAATCAATTTTATCAACACAATCCTTATCGTGGATACGCCTCTACCGTCAGTGGAAATATCCATTTTGGTTTAGGTGAAAATAATTTGATTAAAAAAATAGCCGTTACTTGGCCTGATGGCAAATCCCAAATACTAGAAAATATTGCATCTAATCAGACCATTTCATTTAGTCATAAAAATGCCGTTTCAAATGCTATTATAAAAAAATCGACTACCCAAAACAATCAATTATTTACAGCGGTTACTACTGATTTGGGTATAAATTTTCAACATCGTGAAAAAGAATTTGTTGATTTTAAAATCCAACCATTACTACCTCATAAACATTCTCAAAACGGACCAGGGATTTCAGTTGGTGACATTAACGGTGATGATCTAGCAGATTTTTTCATCGGTGGAGCAACAGACTTTTCAGGACAATTATTTTTTCAAAAATCGGATGGTCATTTCGAAAAATCTATTCAGAATTTTGATGCCTCATTTGAAGATATGGGCAGCTTATTTTTTGACGCGGATGGAGATGGTGATCTCGATCTATATGTTGTCAGCGGTGGTAGCTCCGCATTAAAAAACACCCTTCTTTACCAAGATCGATTATATCAGAATGACGGACAAGGTAATTTCACGCGTTCTGAAAATGGACTACCAAAAATAGAAGCCAGTGGCGCCAGTGTCAGTGCCGCAGACTATGACAAAGATGGCGATACAGATTTATTTATTGCAGGACGAATACTTCCGGGAGAATACCCGATGCCGGCGCAATCTTATTTATTGCGTAACGATAGTCAAAATGGAAAACTCAAGTTTACAGATATTTCAGTCGAAGAATTGCCATCAGATGGGAAGGTCGGACTCGTAACGCAAGGGCTTTGGACCGATTATGATAATGATCAATGGACCGATCTTCTATTGGTCGGAGAATGGATGCCGATCACTTTGATAAAGAATAAAAATGGTACACTAGATTTTGCCCATCCCATAACGATTTCTCAATCCCGTGGATGGTGGAATAGCATCGTTGGTGGCGATTTTGATAAAGACGGAGATACCGATTATATTGCTGGCAACTTAGGGCTAAATGCACGTCATCAGGCTAGTCCTGAACGACCGCTTTGTGTATACGCTAGTGATTACGACAAAAATGGTCGATTAGACCCTGTTATTTGTCAATATATTGGAAAGGAGCATTATATTGCGCATCCTCGAGATTTAA
>CAZYAC010000173.1:0-3543 GCA_964645475.1 uncultured Saprospiraceae bacterium
GGGAAAGGTAATGGTTTTTTGGGTAAAATTTTCGTAAAGTTATAAAAGAAGTTATCTTCGTACCACCAAATTAAACCGGAAGTTTTTAGTTAATTAACTAAAACCTGCAAGCAGGCAGGGTATTACTTCTCAAAATTAAATCAGATGGTCCACATCGTAGAATGTCCAAGGGATGCAATGCAAGGTTTAAAAACCTTTATCCCTACAGAGACAAAAATAACATATATAAATCAACTCTTACAAGTTGGTTTTCATACACTGGACTTTGGAAGTTTTGTCTCTCCAAAGGCCATACCACAAATGCGTGATACAGCAGCCGTGTTGGGCGGACTAAACTTAGGAACTACCGATACTAAATTACTAGCTATTGTGGCTAATCGTAGAGGTGCCGACGATGCCTCCAAATTTCCTGAAATAGATTATTTAGGCTACCCTTTTTCCATTTCTGAAACTTTTCAATTACGGAATACAAATGCAACTATTGAGGAGTCTATAGAAAGGGTCAAACAAATTCAAGATATTTGTGTGAAATCTGGAAAGCAGATGGTCGTTTATATTTCTATGGGATTTGGAAATCCATATGGAGATGAATGGAACGTAGAAATTGTCCAGAAATGGATTGACCGATTATTAGCGTTGGACATCCGAATTTTTTCTCTCTCAGACACCATCGGAGTATCTTCGCCAGATAGTATCGCATATCTATTTGGCAATTTGATACCTCGTTATCCAGAGACGGTTTTTGGAGCCCACTTGCATACACAGAGTCACAACTGGCGAGAAAAAGTCCAAACAGCTTACGAAAATGGTTGTCGTAGATTTGATGGTGCCTTACGTGGATACGGTGGCTGCCCGATGGCCAAAGACGAATTAACAGGTAATATGGCCACAGAAAATATGCTTTACTATTTTGATGAATTACAGTTAGATCTTGGATTAAATCGCGGGGCTTTTGGAAAATCTATGGCTTTGGCCATGGATGTATTTCCACAACACGAAGTATGATTAAGACAAGTAGGCTTTTGACCTTTATTATTTTCTTTTTGTAATCGGTTTAGACGTCAAATATTTCATAGCATTAAATGGAAGAGCTTGTTTAATTTTCTAATAATTGAAACATATATATCATTTTTATTTAGTCGATTTTGGGACTCCTGCGTACGATGAGACGGTGCGACTACGCAGAGATATTTTACGCATTCCGTTAGGTTTGGAGTTTTATGTAAAAGATATAAAGCAAGAATACGATCAGTATCATTTGGCTGGCTATGATATTAATGGCGATCTAGTTGCTTGTCTTGTATTAAGAGCGCTACCAAAAGGAGCAATAAAAATGCGACAGGTGGCCGTTCGAGCAGATCTTCAAAAAAAAGGAATTGGCCAATTAATGGTCACGGCTAGTGAAGAAATAAGTCGAAGGTTAGGATTCAAAAAAATGGTACTGCACGCTCGTAAAAACGCCGTTCCTTTCTATAAAAAGCAAGAATATGAAATTAGTGGAAAAGAATTCATGGAAGTAGAAATTCCTCATTTTAAAATGGTAAAATATCTATGAACAAACTTCCGCTAGCATACAAAAATGTCATAGATGAGACCAATCAATGGATTGAAAAGATAGTTATCAAACACGAATTTTGTCCCTTCGCAGCTCGGCCTTATTTTGCCCAAGATATTGGTTATCAAATTATTAGCAAATCCGACATAAGACAATTTCCAGATCATTTTTTAAAGGAACTTCACGGGTTGGATCAATCTTCTAAACCAGAAACCACTTTGTTGATTTTTCCTGACAGTTTAGCTGATTTTTATGATTATCTAGATTTATTAGCTGATGCAGAAGAATTATTGAATGAACGCGAATACGAAGGTGTTTACCAACTCGCCAGTTTTCATCCACTTTATCAGTTTGCAGGTACAACTACAGATGATGTCACCAATAAAACCAATCGCTCTCCTTATCCAATCATTCAGATTCTTAGAGAAGAAAGTATTACCAAAGCCTTAAAAAATTATGCAAATCCAGAACAAATACCAGAAAGAAATATTCTAAAAGCCAGAGAGATTTTTAAAAAATAAGGAAGTATTCCATGACGAAAAGTCTATCAAATTCTATCTAATCCATGAATTTTGAAATTCGTAAATACGGCCTTTCCTCCGTTGATAAATACTGGAATGTTTCCGATGGAAAGAAAATTTCAGTTAAAGTCTATTGTAAAACAACTTTGATCAATTGCTTATAGAATCCTGCATGTTTTCTAGCACGACTCCTTTGGTTTCAGGCATTATTTTATAAACGAATAACAATTGTAATACCATCATAAAAGCGAAAAAATAAAATACGGGTCCTTCCCCTACTTTTGTAAATAAAACAGGTACCAAGGCCGGAATAATCGCAGCCAACACCCAATGCACACTACACCCAAAGGCTTGTCCGCTCGAACGCAGGTGATTAGGAAATATTTCTGAAATAAATACCCAGATCACTGCGCCTTGCCCTACCGCATGCGATGCAATAAATAAAAATAAGAAAATTGGTACGGCCATGCCCGACATTCCAGTAGAAAAGGCATATCCTACTAATCCCAAAGAAAGTATATAACCAACTGATCCTGCGTACATTAACTGTCTACGGCCAAACTTATCGATTAATGACATACCAATCAAAGTGAAAATAAGATTTACTACTCCAATCCCAATACTACTCAACAAGGCAGTTTGTGCCCCAAGTCCGGCTCCTTCAAAAATCCGCGGTGCATAATAAAGAAAAGCATTGATTCCTGAAAATTGATTAAAAAAGGCAATCAGAAAAGCTAACGTAAGAGGGATTCGATATTTTCCCATAAAAATACTATCACTTGAATCTGCCTCCTCGTTATTACTACGAATCGATTCCATCACCAAAGGAACTTCTTCTTTAGGGTAAATTTCAGAAAGAATTTTGGTGGCTGCTTGCGAATCGTTTTTAGCAGTTATCAACCAACGTGGACTCTCCGGAATTCTCAAAACCATCAGGGTATAAATAATCGCCGGGATCGCTTCAACTCCTATCATGTAACGCCAAGCTTCTTGGTCGATGGCCTCACTTATTAAGTAATTGGAAAGAAAGGCAACCAATATTCCAAAAACGATATTGAACTGATAGGTTCCTACCAACTTTCCTCGATTTTCGGCCGGGGCTATTTCTGAAATATATGCCGGAGCCGCGATGGTTGATGCCCCGACTCCTAGTCCACCAATGAATCGAAAGAAAGCAAATAAATATGGATCTGAGACAACCGCAGCACCGATCGCAGAAATACTATAGAGCAAGCCGATTGCGATCAAAGTTTTTTTACGGCCAATTTTTTCAGTGGGGAGTCCACCAAACATGGCACCAATTACCGTACCCCATAAAGCAGAAGACATCACCACAAATCCATGAAACCAATCTCCTCTTGGCCATAGTCGCTGCAATTCAAGATCTGCTCCAGAAATAACAACGGTATCGAAACCAAATAAAAATCCAGCAAGAGCTACCGTGATCGACCAAGCAAATATTTTACC
>CAZYAC010000173.1:3643-10624 GCA_964645475.1 uncultured Saprospiraceae bacterium
GTTTTAGTTGCCGCTGCCTTCATCGGCCCTGGAACCGTAACTGCTTGTTCTTTTGCAGGTTCAAAATTTGGATATGCG
This sequence comes from uncultured Saprospiraceae bacterium, assembly GCA_964645475.1. GTDB lineage: Bacteria > Bacteroidota > Bacteroidia > Chitinophagales > Saprospiraceae > JALZUU01. Next base: position 3,722 of record CAZYAC010000173.1, read on the forward strand.
CTATTATGGGCACTTGGTATCTCTACCATTGCAACGATAGTTTTACAAGAAATGGCTGCACGAGCAGGATTGGTCACCCGAAAAGGATTAGCAGAATTAATTCGAGCAGCCTTACCAATTCCGTGGTTTAGAAAACTGATGCTAGGAATTATTTTCTCGGCAATTGTGATTGGAAATGCTGCCTATGAAGCGGGAAATCTAACAGGTGGCGTCTTGGGATTGCAGACTATTATTCCAGAAGAAATCGTGGGTAAGGAAATTTGGCTACTGGTATTGGGTCTACTGGCCGCTGTCATTCTGTACATTGGAAATTATAAATTTTTGGAACGAGTCCTAGTCGTCTTAGTAATTATCATGAGTTTTTCCTTTCTCGTTACCGCCCTGACTAGTGGTCCAAATTGGATCGCTATTCTAAAAGGTTTATTGACCTTTCAACGTCCTGAAGGTAGTTTGTGGCTAGTATTAGGATTGGTGGGAACTACCGTTGTCCCCTATAATTTATTTTTACATGCTTCCATCGTTCAAAAAAAATGGTCTTCTCCCACCGACCTACCCGCAGTAAAATTTGATACATCCACTTCGATTTTATTGGGTGGATTGGTTAGTATGGCGGTGTTGTTATGTGCCATACCCTTAGCTGGATCTACCTTAAATAATGCCGGAGACCTAGCACGAGGACTTGAGCCTTTGCTCGGTTCCTATGCCCGAAATTTCTTAGGGATTGGGCTTTTTGCAGCTGGATTAACTTCAGCCATTACCGCCCCATTGGCAGCGGGTTATGTGGCAGCAGGATGTTTTGGTTGGGATAATTCAATGAATAGTGCTAAATTTCGAATGGTTTGGGCATTGGTATTAATCTTAGGAGTAGCTTCTTCCTTTTTAAAAATTAAGCCGCTAGAAATAATTCAATTTGCACAAATAGCTAATGGGTTGTTGTTGCCTTTGATTGCAGGAATATTATTATGGGTCATGAATCAGGAAAATCTTTTGGGGAAATACCGAAATAGTGTATGGCAAAATCTGCTTGGAGGAGGGGTTTTTCTTTTCGCCTGTTTCTTAGGAGCTAAGGGGATATGGAAGGTATTTGGGTAGCTTGTTGAATTGTTGAAAAATAATGAAGAATTAGTTAATGAAGAATTAATAATGACACTTTTGACGCGTTATATGGCGAAGTTGTTCTGGGAGTGTTCATTCAAAGTGTGTCAATCATATTTTGTAAATTTAATAAAAATCAGAATAATTTATTTATTACATGAATCTACCATTTAATATCAATTGCGATCTTGGTGAAGGACTCAATGTAGCTCCGCAGATAATGCCATTGATTGGAGCAGCAAACATTGCTTGTGGAGGGCATGCTGGAGATAACGATACCATTGCTCATTGCGTCCAACTAGCAAGAGACCACGGAGTGCTGATTGGTTTACATCCTGGCTATCCGGATCGAGAAAATTTTGGTAGAAAAACCATCGAGATGTCCACCCTTGATCTTTGGGATACTTTAGCGGCCCAGATCAGTAATTTTATGCGAATCGCTCAGGAATTAAACGCCCATATTCATCACATCAAATTACACGGTGCATTGTATCACGATATAGCTTATGATGAGGGGTTGTCAAGAATATTGATTTCAGTGATAAAAAATTATAGTGAAGATTGGGTGATTTTTTGTCCACCAGATTCGGAATTAGCTGCAACAGGAAAACACGCTGGCTATCCAATTTGGGGAGAAGGATTTCTTGATAGAAATTATCACGACAATGGAAAATTACTTTCTCGGATAGAACCAAGTGCTTTGATTACCGATCCGAAATTAGCCTTCTTACATGCACAACATATCATAAATTCTGGAAAAGTAAAGACCATTTCGGGAATGGAATTACCGCTAAAGGTAGAAACCTTATGCGTACATGGTGACAATCCAAAAGTACTTGAAATTTTAACATATCTACGGGATCAATTCGAAGATGGGCAAGTTTGAAATTACGGTAGTACCATTAGGGGAAGAATTTTTATTAGTTTCCTGGCCATCAACAGCAATCTCAGTTGATATATCAGAGGAATTATTGGCTTTTGAAAAATTCATTTCAAAACATTTGAGTGAATTTATTTTAGCTACGAATCCTGCCTATGCAAGTCTATGCATTCGTTTTAGAAATAAAAAAACATCAATTGCAGAATTAACGCATCTATTACTGGAAGCTTACCAAGGTTTTGATTTTAATAGTTTTGAAACCAATAAATATTGGGAAATACCGGTCTGCTATCATCCTGAACTTGGCCCAGACTTAATAGAATGTGCTACTCGGACATCATTGGAGTTGGCAACTTTTATCGAAATACATACCCAGCCTTTCTATAGAGTTTACTTTATAGGATTTTTACCAGGATTTTTATACCTCGGTGGTTTAGATAAAAAATTATTCATTCCTCGTAAAGCGACACCCCGTACAAAAGTCCCAAAAGGCGCGGTTGGGATTGCAGGACAACAAACTGGAATTTATCCACACTCCAGCCCAGGAGGTTGGCAGTTAATAGGACAAACAAAAGTAGAATTATTCCACCCAGACCAAGCAACTCCCACTCCCTTTCAGGCTGGAGATTATTTAAAATTTACCGCTATTACCTTAGAAGAATTTAAGACCGCACCCCATTTTCCCATCTTAAAAAGCAAGGAAGCGGATGCATAAAATTGAATTTATTCAGCCTGGCTTATTTACTTCTTTGCAAGATCAGGGAAGGATTTCGGGTCGTCATTGGGGTATTCCAGAGGGAGGAGTCATGGATCGTATATCTGCCCAACGTGCTAATTTAAAACTCAATAATTCACCCGATTTACCAGTTCTAGAAATTACCGGATTAGGTCCAACCCTGCTTTGCCATGCAGAGGGACAGTTTGCTTTAGCCGGTGCACAAATTATCGTTTTCAAAAATAAAAAAAAGATAGAAGATCCCCAATTTATTAATTTTAAAGCAGGTGATCTCTTAAAATTCGGTCATATAAAGAAAGGGTTTAGGACTTATGTTAGTATTAAAAATGGTTTTCAAATTAAAGAATTGTTTGGATCGGTGAGTCCGATAGCTGGCATTAGTTCGTCTATGTGTTTTGAAACAGGAGATTTTCTTTATTTCAACTCCACTCCTCCACTTCCAAAAACAAATGCAAGAATAAAAGCATCTCTATTATTTAAAGAAAATACTATAAAAACAATTCCAGGACCAGAGTATGATTTACTTTCTTCTGTGCAGCAATCCATTTTAAAAAACACTAAAATTATCATTTCACCTTCAGCTACTCGAATGGCATATCCTTTATTGCCAAAAATAGATTTACTCAAACATTCATTATCGTTTCTCACTTCTCCTGTAGTTCCTGGCGTTGTCCAACTCACCCCTGCGGGACAACTTATCGTGCTGATGCGAGATGCACAAACGACTGGTGGATATCCACGAGTCTTGGTCCTTACGGAAGCGGGGTTAAATCGATTGGCACAAATGGGAGGAGGTCAAGAAATAATTTTTGATTAGCCTCTTTTTCTAGCTATTAAAATCAATTATTTTTATAACTTTGGGAGAAATGTTTTTCAAATTAAACCTGAAATAATGAGAAAATTATCCCTGCTGATCCTCAGCTTTGTTGCGACCTTACTATGCGCACAAGATAAACCCGAAAAATGGGATGTGAATCAACCTCCTGGGACTTTTAAAAATGCTAGTTTTAATCTAACCGAAGGCACCTGGATGAATCTTGATGTTAGTCCTGATGGACAATCTATCGTTTTTGATTTATTAGGAGACCTATATAAAATGCCCATCAGTGGAGGAAAAGCGACTGCGTTACGCACCGGCCTAGCATGGGAAGTACAACCTCGTTTTAGTCCGGACGGAAAACATATTTTATTTACTTCCGATGCCGGAGGTGGTGATAATATTTGGTCAATGAACGCAGATGGTTCTAAAGCCAAACAAATTACCAAGGAAAAATTCCGTTTGCTCAATAACGCAGATTGGATTCCTAACACAGATTATTTTGTAGCCCGAAAGCATTTTACAAGTACGCGTTCACTTGGCGCTGGAGAAATGTGGATGTATCATAAGTCAGGCGGAAATGGTATTCAATTAACCAAAAGAAAAAATGATCAACAAGACGTCAATGAACCAGCTGTTTCACCTGATGGTCGCTATGTCTATTACAGTGAAGATATGTATCCCGGTGGATTTTTTCAATACAACAAAGATCCAAATACACAGATTTATGTGATCTTCCGATACGACAGGGAGACCGGAGAAACCAAAAAAATTCTTGGAGGTCCTGGTGGCGCTTGTCGTCCCCAAATTGCTCCCGACGGAAACCGAATGGCATACATTCGTCGAGTAAGAGAAAAAACGGTTCTATTTATCCACGACTTAGCAACAGGTCACGATTATCCATTGTTTGATGGACTGAGTAAAGATCAACAAGAAGCTTGGGCCATCTTTGGTGCTTATACTGGTTTTGATTGGATGCCCAACGGAAAAGAAATTGTTATTTGGGGTAAAGGGAAAATCTGGCGTGTTAATGCCGACACCAAAAAAGCAACCGAAATTCCTTTCCAGGTAACAGCTGATCATAAGTTCGCAGAAACGGTCTTATTCGAACAAGAAGTCGCACCCAAAGAATTCGATATAAAAGTAATTCGGCAGCTAGTTACTTCACCCAATGGAAAAACCGTCGTCTTTAATGCCCTCGGAAGTCTTTGGCAAAGCGCTGTTCCAAACGGAAAACCAAGTCGGATCACCAAAGAAGGCGTGCTAGCTTTTGAACCCAGTTTTTCTCCGGATGGACAATCCATTGTCTATGTAACTTGGGATGACGAAGAACTTGGACAATTAATGAAGATGAATCTAGCCAGTAAATCTAGTTCCACTTTAAGTAAGACCAAAGGTATTTATCGAACACCTCGTTTTAGCCCAGATGGAAAACAAATCGTCTACCGTAAAGAAGGCGGTAATACCAACCAAGGTTTTGTCCATACCAAAGAACCGGGAATTTATCTGATAGCTGCCAACGGAAGTGAGCCTACCCTATTGACACCCAATGGAGAGCAACCTTATTTTGCGGCCGATAGTAAATCAATATTTTACCAAACAGGTGGCTATTTATTTGGTAGTTTAAAAAAGAGTTTAAAACAAATCAATCTAGATAAAACCAGAGAGCGTACTATTTTCAATACAAAATATACCAACCAATTTGTACCCAGTCCTGACAATAAATGGATAGCATTTACAGAATTATTTAAAGTATACATTGCGCCGATGCCCGCTCCTGGTCAAGCGATTGGACTTTCAGCAGATACGAAGGCCTTTCCTGTCGCGCAGGTAGCTAGAGATGCGGGTATCAATCTTCATTGGTCAAACGACAGCAAAAAAGTTCATTGGACACTAGGTAATGAATATTTTTCCAGTCCGTTAACTGAACGTTTTTTATTCTTGGAAGGTGCGGTTGATAGTATTCCACCCTTAGATACGGTTGGCGTAAAAATTTCAATTACCCAAAAGTTTGATCAGCCCGAAGGAATTACCGTCTTGAGCGGAGCGAAAATCATCACGATGAATGGTAAAGAGATTATTGAAGATGGTGTAATCGTAGTAGAAGGAAACAAAATCATGTCAGTAGGACCTGCTGACGAAGTAGCTATTCCACGAGATGATAAGGTAAATGTAATCGACGTTACCGGAAAAACAATCATGCCAGGTATTGTGGATGTACATGCGCATTTAGGAGCGTTTCGTTATGGATTAAGTCCACAAAAACATTGGCAGTATTTTGCAAATTTAGCCTATGGGGTAACCACGACTCACGATCCTTCTGCGAATTCGGAAATGACTTTTGCACAAAGTGAAATGGTCAAAGCAGGCATCATGACTGGGCCTAGAATTTTCTCTACAGGTACCATTTTATACGGCGCAGATGGAGATTTCAAAGCGGTAATCAATAATTTAGAAGATGCTCGATCTGCCTTGAGGCGAACAAAGGCCTTCGGTGCATTCTCTGTAAAATCTTATAATCAACCTCGTCGAGACCAACGACAACAGGTGATGCAAGCTGCTCGCGAGTTAGGCATCAATGTTTATCCAGAAGGCGGTTCTACTTTTTTCCACAATATGACCATGGTTGCTGATGGCCATACAGGCGTAGAACACAACATTCCAGTTGCACCACTCTACGATGATGTGTTAAAATTTTGGAGTGCAACCAACACTGGAAATACGCCTACCTTAATTGTCAACTATGGTGGTGTTAACGGAGAGTTTTATTGGTACCAGAATACCAATGTTTGGGAAAAGGATCGACTGTTGACTTTTACACCGCGTCCAATCGTAGATAGTCGGTCCCGGCACCGTGTCATGATTCCAGAAAAAGAATATGAGAATGGACATATTTTGACTTCTAAGTCCTGTAAAAAATTATTGGACGCTGGTGTACCGATTCATTTGGGATCCCATGGGCAATTACAGGGATTGGGTGCACACTGGGAACTATGGATGTTTGTACAAGGAGGAATGACCAATTTTGAAGCCTTGCGAGCTGCGACTATTCATGGTGCTTCCTATTTAGGAATGAGTAAAGAAATTGGCTCTTTGGAAGCTGGCAAATTGGCTGATTTAATAGTCCTCGACAAAGATCCAATGGAAGATATTCGTAACTCAGAGTCTGTAAAATATACCATGGCCAATGGACATTTATATGATGCTGAAACAATGAATAAAGTTGGGAAAGAATCGGAGGAAAGAACTAAATTCTACTGGGAGATGGAAGGAAGTGGAAACGCTTACCCTTTTTATCCGAATACAAGAAGCTTTATGAAGGCGGGCTGCGTTTGTCGGCAGTAGAAATCTGGTTTATTTTGAAATAAGTACTAG
>CAZYAC010000174.1:0-10603 GCA_964645475.1 uncultured Saprospiraceae bacterium
AACTCATCTCCTTAATCCCGACTTCCTGATTTCTTCAATCGCTTTTTGAGCACCAGGATGTTCCAGTTTTTTCGCTTCTTCTAAATCCTCAATGGCTTCGAGATAGTTCATTAAATCAGATTGAGCAACTCCTCGATTATACCAAGAATTTGCGGCTTCTGGATCTAATTGAATAACCATGGTAAAGTCTGCAATGGCTCCTCGGAGATGGGCAAGATGATAGCGTGCTTCTCCTCTGTTGGCATAGGCGTTGATATCTGTAGGGCGTAATTTGATGGTTTCCGTAAAATCCGCAATGGCTCCTCGGTAATCTTTTAAATCAAACTTGGCATAACCACGGTTGTAGAATGCGTCCACATGATCAGGTCGTAAGGCTAAATTTTTTGTAAAATCCTCAATGGCGCCTTTGTAATCTTTTATATCGTATCTAGCATATCCTCTACTGAAATAGGCGTCTGCATGTTGCGAATCTATTTCGATAATTTTGGAAAAATCTAAAATAGCCTTTTCAAATTCCTCTAGATCATATTGCAGGCAGCCTCTTTCAAAATAAATATCAACTGCTTTGGGTGCCAATTGAATTGCTTTTTCAAAATCCTCCAATGCGTCCGCAATATCACCTATTAACATGTGAGCAATCCCACATAGTTGATAGGCTGCTGCGTCGTCCGGCCTTATGGCAATGGCTTCGTTACAAGCATCAATGGCTTCTGGATAAGCTTTTTTTGTGATTAAAATCTTAGCCTTAGCCAACCAATCTACCACTTCTCGTTTGAGCAGTTTATCCGTGATCCCCAACTGAAGTTTGGTGAAATTGACCATACTTGTATTTCGTACAATCAGACTTTTATCTTTATCAACCTTTTTCATAATGGAGCATCGTGAATAAACCTAAAATTGACTTACAAATATATAGGATTTTCTAGCATTCGTCAAAAAAATAAAATAAGAACGGGAAGTAATCTTTAATCTAAAATTAATCTTATGAAAGCCGCACTCTATATTGAGATTTCAAAAGAATCTCAATTTTGGACTATTAACTATTCAATATATATTATCTATTTTTTAATGTTTTGTGATTTTTTAAGAAAAACATAGTATAATTTTTGTATATTTGAGGCCCCATAGTTTTTTTAGAAAATCAATACCATTTGATTTCTAGTTGTTTGCGGTAAGCAGACATCATTTCTTCTAGACCTTATATTTGAAAACCCCATTTTAACTTACATTGAGAAACTAAATTTTCAGTTATCTATGAATTACTCTTGCCTTAGAGTATGTAAGATTTCTATGTCCAATTCCAAAATAATTTAGTAATTCATATTTTATTAACCCGCTATAAATTTATTCACAAAAATGAAGTTAAAAAAGAACAAGTTCATAAATCGCTTACAAAAAAAAGCCGGTTTGAACCAGAAGCAATCAGAGCAAGTCTATGCCATTCTCTTAGAAGATCGTTTAATACCTTCTCATGAGGTAGTTAAAATGATAGAGGTAGTTAAGGAAGTGCCTGTTGAAGTTGTAAAGACGGTAGAAGTAATCAAAGAAGTAGAAGTAGTCAAAGAAGTACCTACTGAAATTATTAGAAGAGTACCTACGCTTCATGAGGTACAAGTCATGAAAGAAGTCCCAGTCGAGGTAGTGAAAGAGGTAAATGTTTTTCAACCCATAAATGTTAACCGAGATGTAGCGGTAGAGGTCGTAAGAGAAGTAACTAATGTAAAAGAAGTAGAAGTAATCAGAGAAGTTCCAGTTGCGATAACCAACGAAATGGAAGTATTCAAAGAAGTTTCTATGGTTAAAGAAATTCCAGTTGAATTATTGAATGTCCAAGAAGAGGTAAAAGAAGTTACGGTAATTAAAGAGGTAACCGTACCCGTTTATCGAGATAGAGAAGTGATTAAAAAAGTAGAGGTGATCAAAGAAGTACCAGTGGAAGTAATCAAAGAGGTACAAGTTCTCAAAGAAGTAGAAGTGATCAAGGAAGTGCCTGTGGAAGTGATCAAAGAGGTAGAAGTAATCAAAGAAGTTATTGTAAAACAGGAAGTACCAGTGGAAGTAATCAAAGAGGTGGAACGGATTAAAGAAGTAATCGTAACCAAAGAAATTCCAGTGTTAGTTGAAAAGGAAGTGCAAGTTATTAAAGAGATAGAAGTGATTAAAGAAGTGCCTGTAGAAGTGATTGTTGAAAATATCAGAATCAAAGAGGTAGAAGTGATCAAAGAAATTCCTGTGGAGGTTGAAAAAATTGTCCATAAAGTTGATGTAGTCAATGTGACCAAAGAAATTACTACCCCTGTTGTGGAGTCTATCGAAAAGATCAAACCTGTAGAAATGATCAAACAGGTGACCGTTCCAATAGAAACTGTTTTTGAGAAAGTGAAAGAGGTAGAAGTATTCAAGGAAGTACCAATTCCAATTGAGAATAGAGTAGAAGTAGTGAAAGAGGTGGATGTGGTGAAAGAAATTCCTGTAATTACCAACAACACCATCGAAACGGTTAAGGAAGTTACCCTAAAAGTAGAAGTACCTGTTGTCATTAATAAGGTACAGGAAGTAATTAAGCCTGTGGAGGTCACTAAAGAAGTGGTTATCCAAGTAAGCAATGACGTCGAAGTAATTAAAGAAATTGAAGTGGTTCAAGAAGTTCCTGTGGAAGTGACCAATACGGTTACTAAATTCCAAGAGGTTGAGGTGGTTAGAGAAGTGGCTAAACCGGTAATTGAAGAAGTGGAGGTGATGAAGACTGTTCCTGCTTTACAAGAGGTTCCCGTTACTTTGGTGAACACGGTGGAAGTGCTGAAAACAGTAGAGGTTAAAAAAGAAGTTCCTGTGGAAGTCTTGAAAGAAATCCTAACTTCTCATGATATCGTTAAGGAGATTCCGGTCGAAGTGATCAAAGAAGTGGAAGTGATTAAGGAAATTCCAGTGGAAGTGGTAAAAGAAGTTGAAATCGTGAAAGAGGTCATCAAACAAGTAGAAGTGATTAAGGAAGTTCCAATTGAAGTGATTAAAGAGGTAGAAGTGATCAAAGAAATTGAAGTCATTAAAGAGATCCCGGTAGAAGTGATCAAGGAGGTACAGGTTAGCAGAATTGGAGAAGAGATTAGCCGAAATATCGTAGACCGACCAAATCTTAAAACCTATAGAACGGGTAAAGAACGGATGATTCGAACGAATAAAATGTATACCGAAAAGGTGACGAATACTAATTTGGTCAGTGGTGACAAAGAAGATGATTACCTAGTTTGCAGTCATTACGAAGGTCGAGAAGTTAATGATCAAAAGAATAATGTAGCTTTATTTAAGCATAAAAATGGCAAATTCTACTTTGCGATTTACAACGCAGATGGAGCTGTCCGATTACGCAGTGAAGGATTCACCAGTGCCAATCAAAGAGACGAAGAATTATCAGGTGTTTTAAGATTACAAGGCAATCATGAACTTTATTCTCGAGTAGAAAGAGGACAATTTTTTATGGATGTGCTGCATGATCAAACTGGCCGCGAAATTGGACGAAGTTGTTTGCAAAAAATGCAGACAGATGTGGCAGAAACGGTTGCTACAGGACCGCTTACCCATACTACTTCTGTTTCAACCGCTAAGTCAAAGAAGTCAAAGAAAAAGAAGTCAAAAGCCGAATCTGGTTCTGTGTATAAAGATGCCATGTATGGATTAAAATCTGACAATCTACAAGTGGTGGAAGGAATCGGACCCAAGATCAATCAGTTATTAAATAATGACGGGATTGTTACTTGGAGACAATTATCACTAACCACACCGGAACATTTAAAGCAAGTATTGACCGATGCTGGTCCACGATTCAAAATGCACAATCCAACTAGTTGGCCTCAGCAAGCAGGTTTTGCAGCCGATGAAGATTGGAGTGGATTAATTGACCTCCAAAAAGTATTGGATGGTGGAAAAGATGGTAGCAATACTATCTCTGATTCAAAACTGGAGAAAATGCTTATCAAAAAAGGCAAGATGAAAAAATAATTCTAAACTACTGTCTACTAAACAGTAAAAGAATTAAAGTATTTGTACAGGTATTAATGGAAATTAGGGAATGCGATGAATTTCGTATTCCCTTTTTTTTGCAATGTAAAAATTCCTCTAATTTTTTTGCTTCTTTTTGAATTATTGACCAACTTCACTAAATTTACAAGACAAATCAAAAGTTCAAAATATAAATGGCAAAATACGACCTTCAAGATCCCACAGACTTAGACATCATGCGTGGTCAGTTTAACATGCACACTGCTGACGACTGGCAGGAATATATCGACCTTGCAGAGGAACAAGCAATTGGTTATAAAAATATCAAAATCTTAAAAACAGCGCAGCGCAAAGCAGGTATTGCAAAATATTTAAGCCCCAAAGTAATTGATTGGATACTTAGGCTGGTCGATCAAATAGATGAAGCTTCCTTATTTGAAGATGAGGAAGAATAAATTCCTTCCCATTGATTTTCAAAATGAGTGGTGTGGGAAGTTTTGAGGGATTTTGGGGTTGTTTGGTGAAGTAAGATTGGAAAATACTTCAATGGAACAATTAAATTAATTTCTATTCTTTTCACAAAGCCATATTTTTCTCGAGAAACTGGTCTTCCCTTTTTTATTAACCGTACAATGATCCAAAATCTTATAACCAGTTTTACCGATTAAGTTAGCAATATCTGATGTCGATACAATAACGAGTCTATCCGCGATCGCTGCTGACGACTCAATAATGTGAAAGATGTCCTTTTCAGTTGCGCTACTCAAGAGATTATAGGGTAAGTCAATAATCGCTGCGTCGTACCTATTAACCATGTCTTTTATATCTGAGCGAAATACTTTAGCCTGATAATTAAAATAAGCAAGGTTTTCTCGCGCGGCTCTACATAACTTCCAGTTGATATCGCAACCCTCCATTTTATAACCAGCAAAACAAGCTTCTAACATTATAGTTCCGGCCCCACAACAGGCATCTAATAGGCTCAACTCTTGGTTGGCCTTGCCGGCAATGTTAACCAGCGCTTTGGCTAAATTTATATTTATTGAATTGCTATAAGAACGTGGTTTTTGTTTATGTTTATGCCAGTCATATTTGTTTTTAGTCAAGATTCCAAAAGTCCATTTCCCATCCCAAAAACCTATAGCATACGTTTTTTTTGGATGATAATAATCGGGATTACCTTCAATAGAATAGCCCACATCTTTTAGCTTTTCGAGTCGTTTGGGATATTGCGTTTTATCTCCTTCAAAAACTAAATATTCAACTTTGAACCCTTCTATAGAAATGTTTTTCTTTTTAATAGAAATTATTAGGCTAGCAAAATCTTCAGAAAATAAAATAATCTCCATCCTATTTTTAATGAAAGCGCTAGAGGATGGTTCTATTTTTATATCAGAAGAAAGTAACTTATCCTTTTCTTCCTTTCCGAATATAGATTTCGATTCTAATTTGCAAAGCTCCCTTTCGGTAGGATCGTAAATAAAGCGGTATAAATATTTGTTTATTTGATGTTTTGCTGACTTCAACTTTATTTTTTTAAAAAAACTTAAGTAGGTATTAATTTGAACAACTACTTAAACCTCTAAATCCACCACCAACTATTCCCAATACATTTATTTCATCTAGTGGGTTGTGGTTTCGTGGATTGATTAATTCTCTTAAAGATAACTTGAAATTCTTAGATAACAAAGTGTAAGGATAATCAATTTCTTTCTGCAGTTCCAATCCTCCATATAGGGGATTGATATTTCTCTCCGGACACATAAGCTATCCTCAACCTTCGAAGGTGTGAATGTTAATTATTTAAATTAAGATATGGCGAAGTATTAGTAATAAATTTTAAATTTTTATCTTTTTTTTTGTTTATTTAAAAAATATTCACCATATTCATCCAAAATTAAAACAAGATGATTCCATTTGTTATATGTTATTGCTAAAAGTACGATTCTGAAAACGAAATTTTCCTCAAAGTAAATTAGGTTGCGCTGGACAAAATCTGATTCACCGCATTGCTTGTAGTTCTAAAACAGCCAATTGAAATCCTCTTTCCTTCCGAAATATTATTGTTGCAACAATTTTATTCATACATCTTTTTTTTCACCTAAACCAAAATTATCATGAAATTATTAAATTTATTTTTGACATTTAGCATCTTATGCTTAATGATTTCTTGTTCGAAAGATGAATCCACCACTCCAAATAAGGAATTTGTAACTACGGAAAACGTTACCTATAAGATAGACCTGCCAGAAGGCATCACAACAGAATCTGCCGCAGCCTGGTTTAATCAACTTTCCGAAGAAGAAATTAAAGAATATCTGATAGAGGATTCTGATGCTATCACCACTAGAAGTTGTGGAACTTGGAGTAGCTGGAGCGGTTGGTTTATTGAATTTAGTGGGTTTGGATGCCTTTCTAGAGTCTGTCCTCTTCCGCAAAGTCAGTCTGTAACTGTAAGAAGAAGATCAAGAGTTAGAGAATGTGCTTCTGGTACTGAAGTTCAAACTCAAAGGATTAGAACTACTACTTGCCGTCCACCTTGTTAATTAAAGCAACGTTAAAGTAAGGTAATAGATAAGCAGGTGGTCAAAATCTTTATGTAATTTTAATGCATAATTTATTTTGAACACCTGCTTAATTTATACGCTATCGAATAATAACAATTTGAAATAATTGTTGACTATTTTTACCTAAGATCTGACAAGTATATTTTCCTGTAGGTAAATTGGCTATCGAAATCGAATTAAAGCGATCTCTAAGGAATTCCGTTTTAATCTTTCTACCTAGATTGTCGAAGATATTTAATTGCAATTCCTCTTCTGATCCATTGACCTCAATGTTTAACTGAGAAGAACTAAGTACTGGATTTGGATAAACTTTAAAACCTAAATCATCCTTAACTTGCTCCTGTTTGTCATTGATACTTTGAGTGATAGCAGCATCAAATTTAACCGCCATGAATTGACCAAAATCATCCATATTATTAAAATGAGCGAAGACATGAAAGCTATTACTGCTAAGGTAATTTGCGACTTTTACAAAACTCCAATCCTCACTTCCATTGGAAGATCTTTTTAGTAATCCAATTTGACTCGGATTATCGGACGTGGATAAATCTAACAGTGCGATTTTTAAATCATAAACATCATTGGTATTCGAATGATTATAAAGAACTCGGTAACTTTTATTAAAGGTCTGCATTACTGATTCGATATTTCCATTTGGTAATTCTACTGTTGCGATTTCTGCATTATGTGGCTTCGCGTCAATTCTGGTGACTACAATATCACTATTTACCCAGCTATTCCCAACCGTCATCAAAGTACTTTGATGGAGGAAATGATTTGTTCCCAGGGATAATGTTTCTGCCGTACCAAATTTAGGTCCGCCCATAGGCAGTGGAGCAGGCACATAAGATACAGGAGCCGATATTTTTAAGGTTCTAAGGGAGACATTTTCTAATGGCTTCATCCCTTCTTCATTGAATTGTATATATCGCACCAGTTCATTGGTTGCATCTGGGAGCGTACTACCTTTGTATTCCTTTTCTAGAGAAGGAACATGAATGATCGTTCGAATATCTTCTAAGTTTTTAGCTACGTCCCAAAAGCGAATTTCGTCGATTTGCCCGATGAATCCAGCTCCTCCAATCTCAATATCATATTCGGCTGTATTGAGTTGAATAGTATTGTTTTGATAAGCGATCTCTCCATCGATGATTAATCCAAGCGTATTATTTTTGTATAAGATGGCATAATGATGCCAATCATTTGATAAATTGGAAACGGTGAAAGTATGATCCTGTCCATCATTCAAATTCCATTCGAACGCTGAAGTATTATTCGTTGTTTTAAATTCAAGAATGTCATTTGATCCACTAGCGTTTGATTCATTACCAATTGAGATTAGACTGCCTCCGTTGAAGGCATTAATCTTAGCCCAAAAATCGATGGTCCTTTCTGCATTTCCATTATACTGAGGAATGTAAGGCATTTTTATACTTTCATTTCCTTCTAAATTCAAGGCTGTTCCTGCTGGAAGTTGTATAGACAAAGGATCAGTTATTTGAGTGCTACCATTTACTTCATAAGCTAATCTGAAATGATATTTGTCCCCTGTATTGATCTTGTCAGAGGAAGGGAAATGTAGTATTTGAGTAATGGTTTCTGCTGTAGAATAGACTTGCGCATCTTCATCACCCAAATCAACCCAACCAGCTCCAAGGTTATATTGGAACTGAATATTAGAAATAGGCGCTCCAAATACTGGTAAAACATGAGCATAAAGATGGGTATTCCAAACGCTAGTATGTAATCCTCCAACTGGAATAATTTCTGCTTCACAACCAAATTCACTTCCAGTAATTTCGATCGCCTTACAGCGGCGACCTTCTGTCTCATTACCTTGTCCATCTCGATAGATAGGAGCAATTGAAATCCATTCTCTCCATTCCGTTTTACCAGCTACCGATAATCCGTTCATGTCTATATTATCCAACACAACGCTGGTCCCACTACTCGTATATTGTACGGGTTGTATTTCTTTGTCTGATAATCCTAAACGATAGACACGATAATCATTTGCTCCGTCAACTGAATTCCAAGTGAATGCTGCAGAGGTTGTTCCTCCCTCATTGCATAAACTCACCATGGTTAGATTCTTAACCGGTTTGCAAATGGTAATGTCACCACTTTCGCTTATGGCATCTTGAATAAAATTTCCATTTTTATCAAAAGCTTTAATTCGAATTCTGCTAACAGTGAAGTTTGGAAATTCCCCAAATTGGTCTTCAAGATCTTCTAAGTTTAATAAATAGTGCCGATCCTCATTATGGGAATAATCGGTTGGATTCCCAGCATAATCTTGATTCCGAATAGTTTTTATCAATTCCCAGTTTCCATGAATTAACATTTCTATTCGAAATTGGTCGTTATCACTAAGTGTTGTAGCGTCTCCTTTAAAGCCATTGGCATCCCAACGAATATACTCTGATTCTCCTTGTACAAAAATATCTGTCTCTCCCTCAACAGGATAGGTTAATACTAATTCTTCCGGAACTAAATCATAGACGACATAACATATTTGAGAACCATTAGGAATGGAAGAAGCAGTTAAATCTACTTGTACATAATTTCCAGGTTCAGGATTATCAATAACGATTTGTTCTACATTATTAATATGATCTACTCGTTCGGTAGCGGGATCCAATAATTTATTCCCATTTGTTCCACTTAAAAATCGATGATCTGGAACTAGCGGTAGATAGTTTTTGATAATCGTGCCATTGGATTTATAATGAATGGCGGATAGGTCAATGTCATTTACCAAGGCTCTATTGGTAGTAGAAAAATCATCCACATCATGCCAATAAACCATGATTTTTAATTGTGCCCATTTGCTTCCTTGAGTTGGGTTAGGAATAAGAATTTGATTTGCACCTGAATTGTCAAAGTCAACCGTAATGGTTTCGTTGTTCTGTAAATTATATTTGGCCATTTGATCTTTATCCATCGCCTCATAAGCCCTTCTTGAATTTACCCGTCCAAAACCCGTCGTAAAATCCGGACCGGGACGACCAACATCATCAGCCGTATTTAAGAGGAGTGCTTTCATATAAGCGGACGGAGCAGGTATTTTCTGCGGATGGTTTTCAATGTAAAGTTCTTGTAATACGGATATCGATGCAGCAATTACAGGGGCAGCGAAAGAAGTAGCCGCGCTGGGTCCGCCTCCATTGGCTACAATTTCTGGTTTTATGCGACCATCATAGGCTGGCCCAGGTGAGCTAATCGTACTAGGTTTATCCATAGGTCTTAGTGATCCTACGGTAATGCCATTCTTACCTTGTTTTCGATTACCAGAAATTCTTGCCCATAAGTTGTTGGAGCCGATCCCATTGAAATTAGAATTATTACTCGTGTATAATCCGTAATTATTGCGAACCATATTTGACCCTCTTTCATTTCCACTTGAATAGACATAGATGAAATTGTCATGATCCAAGATAGCACGATCTAAGAACTCTGTGTCAGCATCATAGACTCCAGTAAGGTCTGTGGAAGGCCGAAGTCCAAGAGATCGATTGCCTACGTATAGATTAGGATGGGCAGCGAGGGTAGTGTAAATATCATTTTCTTTAAATTTGGAATAAATCTCTGTCCCATCTGCGGCTTGTCCTTTTACAGGAGTCAAATTACCATTGTCAAAAGCCTTTAAGACAACGTGTGTACCATGCGGATCGGATGGGTCCTCAAAATTAGTATTCTGATGATAAGTCAATCTATTTCTGTAATGAATTTTATGGTGTTTGACCCGGGAATCTGTAATTCCGACCATACTCTCATTTCCATTGGCACCTGTTTTCTTTTTTACATAAGTTAATCGACTGGCGTCGGTGAATCGGTTGTTTTCTTGCGCGATTAGAATTCCTGTCCAAAGAAGGAAAAATAATACAAACATTAAATTTTTGTTTTTCATAAATTGAAATTTTATTTGATTTAAAAATGTATCAATTCTGATTGATTGACAGGACAATGTTACGTCATCGAGAAATGAGAAGTAAAGAATTTGCCTATGACAAAAACGGGACAAATGCCCTTTTTAG
>CAZYAC010000175.1:0-10578 GCA_964645475.1 uncultured Saprospiraceae bacterium
TTCCGTGCCAATCGTTCATATCTCCTTCTTTCATATTAATTTCGATAACGGAAGATAGCCGACCTCCGTATCGCGCCGGAAAGCCACCTTTGGTAAGCGTGACATCTTTGATCGCATCCGCGTTGAAAACAGAGAAAAAACCAAAAAGATGAGAGGCATTATAAACGGGCACGCCATCCAAGAGAATCAGATTTTGATCAGGGCTTCCCCCTCGCACATAGAGTCCGTTTTGTCCTTCCCCACCCGACTGAATTCCGGGTAAGAGTTGTAAGGCTTTCAAAACGTCTACTTCCCCAAAAAGAGCGGGAATTTGTTTGATCTGAGCTATTGGCACCTCAACGGTACTCATCCGGGTACGCTCTTCAATACGATCTTTCTTTTTCGCAACCACTTCAATTTCTTCGAAGGCTAATTCGGTCACAAGATCAATATCGAGTGTAATATCTTTATCGAGATACAGAGAGAGATTTTGATCCTTGTAACCAATATAACTAATGGTCAGTAAGACACTATCTTTTGGTAAGGTAAGGCTATAGAAACCATAAGTGTTGGAAACGGCTCCTTTTTCAGAAAGATAATCGTAAACATTTGCAGTGATCAATTTTTCTCCAGAGTCGAGATCTTGAATATATCCACTGATGGTAAAAGTTTCTGGATTTTGGGCAGAAAGGTTGTAGCTCAAAAATAGTAATAGCCACAAAACAAAGATGGGTTGTTTCATAAATTATAGTTTTAGTTTTAAAATAGCTTCTATTTCCTAACGATTGAAAGAAGGTTTTGTCGTCTTTAGTTTGGTTAATTTTTCTTTAAAATTTTTTTAGCTGCTCTTTTCATCTCCCATCCACCAAAATTACCTGAAGTCATCAAAAGTAGATTTTGTTCTTTCCAGCCAAAACGTTTTAGGGCGTTTTCTAATTTAGAATAATCATTCTGTATGACGGTTAGATTGGGATGATTAAATGCTTTTTGGATTTCCGATGGATTTATGTTGGGTAGCTTTTTCATTTTCAATGTATGCTCACTATAGTAAACAAAAGCTCGGTCTGCGGCTTCTAAGGTATTTTTATAATGCGCTAAAAATTTCTTATTCAAGCTACTAAAGGTGTGCAACTCGACACAAGCAATCAATTTGCGCTTAGGATATTGAGCCTGCATGGCTTCTGTGGTTGCTTTTACTTTCGAAGGAGCATGCGCAAAATCTTTATAGGCTACAGTCGATTTGGTTTTACATAAAAAATCTAGTCGTTTAGCAGCTCCTTTGAAAGATTTTATGGCTTTAAAAAAATCGGTTGAGGAAACTTCGAGTTCTCGACACAAAAAATAGGCAGCCTGAAGGTTTTGGAGATTGTGGGCGCCAAATATTTTGAGAGGAATTTGCTTTCCATCTTCATTTACGAGCATCGTTTTATTATTTTTTACCTGAAATTCAAATCCTTTGTAAGGAACGACTTGGCAATCAATAGAAGCATCCGACATCATTTTTGGTAAATGTGGGTCGTTTTGGTAATAAAAAAGTTTTCCTGAAGCTGGCATGGACTGAGCCAACAGTAAAAATTGATTTTTATAATCCTCAAAATCAGGAAAAACGTTGATGTGATCCCAGGCGATGCCCGTAATAACGGCTAAATCAGGTAAATAATGTAAAAATTTAGGCCGTCGATCAATTGGAGAACTCAAATATTCATCTCCTTCGATGATGGTAACGGGAGCATCCGAGAACCGCGCCATTGTTTCAAAACCATCTAATTGAGCTCCAACCAGATAATCAAAGTCTTTTTGGAGATATTTAAGCACATGCATGACCATGCTAGTAGTGGTTGTTTTGCCATGACTACCAGCTATAACGACCCGTTTTTGAGCCTTAGACTGCTTGTAAACATAAGCGGGATAGCTATAAATAGGAATATTCAGCTCCCTGGCCTTTTGCAGCTCAGGATTATCAGGTCGAGCATGCATTCCAAGAATTATCAAATCCAGATCTTTGGTAATACGATCAGGGTTCCACCCCATTTTATTTGGAAGCAATCCACGGGCCTCAAGACGATCTCTGGCAGGGTTATAAATTTCATCATCAGAACCACTAACGGTATGATGATTGTAATATAAAGCCAGAGCGATGTTGTGCATGGCACTTCCTCCAATAGCAATCAAATGAATGCGCATTATTTTAATTTAAATATTAAAAAGGTCTTTGAATCCTCACTGGAGGACAAGTTAATATAATATCCAGTATTTTAATTACGTTATTTTGATATATTTTTATAGCTTTTTATGTACTTTTGTTCCAACATGTTAATCTATCTACAATGAAAATTCTAAAAAATTCTAAAAAATTTCTACCTTTTGTTATCTTTGCCGTAACAACTATTAGTTTTTCTAGTTGTAATAGAGGAATGGGCTGCCCAACTTTCTCTATCGGTGATACCGTAGAAGTGCTTTCCACTCAAAACATGCCCACACAACTCCTTTTAGAGTAAACACCTATTTAAAGAAGCTTTATTCCTAAATTACCAAAAGAGACACTTAAAGAATTAACTTTGACCCCAATCTAAACTTTCTTTGGCTATAAGGGGCCAATTACACTGTATACATATTAAAAGGCTTAAAAACATGGACATCCAAACAAATGGGGTGTACTTGACGGACGATGGTTCTCATTCTATAATATCAGAACAATTTAAAGAGAGTTATCACTCCCGGCATGGTGCCCTTAAAGAAAGTTTGCACGTATTTATAAATGCTGGTCTAAAGGCAATAAAAAAAGACCCCCTCCAAATTCTAGAAGTTGGCTTAGGAACTGGACTAAACGCTTGGCTGACTATTCTGGAAAACAGAAATCTCGGTAAAAACATTAATTTTACAGGACTTGAACCTTACCCTATCTCGATAGATATGGCTCAATCATTAAATTATCCAATCGTAATGTTTGATCAAGAAGCTGAAAACAATTACAAAAGCTCTTTTCTCAAACTACATGAAACGGAATGGGAAACCCCCATTTCAATTGACGATAAATTTACCTTTACTAAAACCAGATCTACTTTAGCGGATTTTTCTTCTGATAAGAAATTTGATCTAGTATACTTCGACGCTTTTGCTCCTAATGCTCAACCAGAACTATGGACAGATGTTGTTTTTCAACAACTTTTTGAGCTGATGGCTCCCGGTGGTATGATGGTTACCTATTGTGCCAAAGGATCGGTAAAACGCAGTCTGAAAGCAATTGGATTTACGGTGGAGACACTGGAAGGTCCTCCGGGTAAAAGAGAGATGACTAGAGCGGTTAAGCCAGCTTAACCCAAAAGCGTAAGAGGTCTTTATTACTTCTTACGCTTTTTTTAGTTAACCTTGTTAATGTTAAGTAGGTCATCTGCTTAATCTTTAAGATAGGATCTAACGTATGCTTTTCATTCGACCGCTTGCTAATTTCTCTACTAAGACGGCAGAATGAAAATTCGCTCGTTGAGCTAATTTTAATGCTTCTTCTGCTGCTGCTCTAGAACTAAAATCTACCAAAAAAACAATCGTTTTTCCTTTCCACTTTATTCGATCAATTCTACCGTATTGTTCTACTACCGATAAATCTGGAATAATAGCATCTTTATACGTTCCGAGACGAACGCCATACGGAGAAATTTTCTTCTTTACTACGATACGAGCCGGAACTTCTTTGGCCATACTTAAGTTTCCTAGATCATTATTAGTCTTCTTTGCTTCGGAAGTAGTATTTATAACTTGAGTAGTTTCCAATCTTGATCCATTTGCAGCGGTCATAGCCTCGTACAAATTTATCTCGCTAGTAGCGACTGCTATTGGGGATATTTCCTTGTGATGAACACTAACCATAGGATTATTAGGCTTATTAATTATTTCTTTATCTGCTGGGGTTTGAACAACGGTAAGAGAATGATCATCCTTGATTGCTTCTGTTTTAGATAATGGAGGTTCTGTCGATTGATTTACAAAAACTGGGGATATAATTTCGGATTCTGCTGGTTTGGGTAGTGCAGTCTGACAGGCAAGGATATAGTGACGAGCCAATTCTGGTTCTGCCTCCAACGCCTTATCAAAATAGGGAATGGCTCTTTCGTAAGCCTTTATATCCATCAAAAATTTTCCATAAGCTATATTATCGGTTGGTTTAAGATGTTGACAATCCATATATCGTTCAAAAACAATTTCAGCCGCTGCCAACTGTTGAGAAGCAGCCAGAGATTGAGCCATTTTGATTTTATCTGGATGGCATTCGTCCATTTTTTTGTCAAAGATTTCCTGATAATATCGACTGGCGAGATAATAAGCTTTAGCCTGAAAACATTCGTTAGCGAGTGCCAACTTTTTCTGCGCTATTAACGGAGGATGAAATCCTGCCACAAACAGCAAAAGAGCCGAGATTTTTATTAGTATGTTCATGTTTCGGATTTTACTTAAAAAAATACACTAGGGACAGAATAGTTTAGCTAAGCCAAATTTCAACTGATGAAAACTAACTATCCTATGATTAGGCAAAATGTATAATTGTGCAGTAATTATTCGAAAGAAATCACAGTATAAGACTGTAGAATGAACAGATTATTGATGAATCTAGTTGATTGTATCTAAGCAAATATAATGACCTTTTATTGCTTATGCAAATCCCGATTCTAAAGTTTTTTACATCTCTTTTGGAGCCTTTTCCTTTAGATGTCTATTTTTAGGACGAATAATCAGTCGTAAAGATTGGTCGTAGGTAAAATAATTCCATACCCAATTAATGAAAACGAAGATTCGATTTTTCATACCGATCAAAGAAAATAAGTGAACGAATAACCAGACAATCCAAGCAAAAAAGCCTTGAAATTTAAATCGTGGTAAATCTACTACTGCCCGGTTTCGTCCAATGGTGGCCATGGATCCAAGGTTTTTATAAACAAAGGGGTTCGTATTTTTTCCTTTAGCGGTTAGATTAAAATTTTTCGCTAAATTTTTCGCCTGTTGAATAGCTACTTGAGCTACTTGTGGATGCCCTTTAGGAAAGTCAGGCTCTTCCATATAAGCAATGTCTCCAATGGCATAAACATCCGTAACACCTTCAACTTTATTCTCACGATCTACTTTTATCCTTCCTCCCCAAACGATGCTCTCTTCTGGTAGTCCTTCGACCGTATTGCCTTTAATTCCGGCCGCCCAAATTACTTTGTTTGCTTGAATTTTTTCACCTCCTTTGATATAAACAAATTTTCCGTCAAAGTCCTCTACTCGGGAATTCAATTTGATAATTACGCCTAATTTTTTTAAAAAATCTTCGGCCTTTTTTGAAGCTTCTTCGGACATCCCTTTTAGTAAACAATCGCCTCCTTGTATCAAATAAATATCTATTTCGTCACAATCCAATTCTGTATAATCTTTGGGTAGAATATACTTTTTCATTTCTGCCAAAGCGCCTGCCACTTCTACCCCTGTAGGTCCGCCACCAACGATAACAATATCAATCAATCCTTGCCGCTCATCATAGTCCGTGGTAGTAATCGCTCGCTCGTAATCGTAGAGAATTTTATTTCTGAGCGTTAATGCCTCCCCTACCGTTTTCATAGGAAATGCCTTTCGGGCAATTTGTTCATTACCAAAAAAATTAGTGTCGGCACCAATTGCTAAAACCAGATAATCGTATTCCAATTCACCTAATAAGGTATGAACTCGCTTTTGGTTGGTATTTACTTTAGTGACTGTCGTAACACGAATAAAAACATTTTTTCTTTTTTGAAATACCTTTCGCAAGGGAAATAAAATAGAGGAAGGTTCTAAACCTGCCATTGCGACTTGATAAAATAAAGGTTGGAACTGGTGGAAATTATTTTTGTCAATCAAAACCACCTGAAAATTCATCTTCGACATCTTGTCAGCTAAATTGAGGCCGGCAAAACCACCTCCAACAATTACTACGCGGGGCTGCGTAGTGTTTGGAATATTAATATTTGCAGCTGACATAAAAATTGATTGTGTGAATACTACCTATTTCAACGAAATAGAAAGCGATTAGTTTTGGTTCGTAAAAGTAATAATTTTTGTATTTAAGCTGCGATTGTATTATCTTTCGGACCGAAGTTAAGAAGTTGTTTTAAAATAGAGCTTCCCTGTCCGATCTGACGAACAGTCAGGCGGGGTCCTGACAATCAAGCCTTTATCTTCGGCTTCGAACATCATTTTAATACAACTTCTGATCAAAACTACTCTCAAATTCTATTTTTCAACCTAATTAAACCAAAAAAACATGGCGGACGAACTAAATGTGCAATTAAAGGGGATTAAAAAAAACCTAGCCACTAAACTTAAAAATGCAGCCTTGGACTTTACCACCTTGGAAGTAACGACCCTTTCTGGAAAAGTAAGTCATATCATGGATGGAAGCAGTAAAAAATTTCTAAAAACGGAAGATATTCTGAAGAAAATAAAAGGAACTGCCGAAGGAGAAATTGATCTAATTGCACATACCCAGATTCATTTTGATCATGATACGATCAATTTTGTCAAAGCAGGCATGGGTGAATCTGAGAAAGAACTATTTATGCTCCACCAAGACGCCATCCGTTCAGCCAACGAGGGACGCAATGGATTCTTAGGATTATTACAAAAAATTATCGTTTAATAAAAATATAACTTAACCAAATGGGCAGCAATCTCAAGAAGAGATTGCTGCCTGTCTTTTTAATATCAGGAAGTTTTCTTAGTCAAAACTAATCTATAATTTTGTCCAAGTCCTTAAACTTCTGTTTCAAATACCTTTATGACTTCTTTTAATCACACAGTTAAAGATCGATTTTTGCGGTATGTAAAAATTGACACCCAATCAGATGCAAGCTCGGACACTATACCTTCTACTCCCAAACAAAAGAATCTAGGAAAAGTCCTAGTAGCCGAATTACAAGAAATGGGCATCACCGATGCGCACCTTGACGAATGGGGATACGTATATGCTACGATTCCTGCAACTACTCAAAAGGAAGGGGTTCCTGTAATATGCTTTTGCTCTCACATGGATACCGCGCCTGATTGTACGGGAACAAACGTCCGCCCTATCGTTCACGAAAACTGGGATGGTCAAGATATTGCGCTGCCGGACGATCCTGAGATTGTGATCAGTACAAAAAAACGACCTGCTCTAAAAGATCAGATTGGAAAAGACCTGATCACTGCCAGTGGCACTACCCTACTAGGTGCCGATAATAAATCAGGGTTAGCCGCTATCATGGACGCGACTAATCACTTGGTGACTCATCCAGAAATCAAGCATGGAAAAATCCGTTTATTATTTACACCGGACGAAGAAATTGGTCGAGGCGTACAGAAAGTAGATATGGAAAAGCTAGGTGCAGACTTTGGTTATACGGTAGATGGAGAAGCGGTGGGTTCTTTAGAAAACGAAACCTTTAGTGCCGATGGTGCAAAAATTGAAATCGAAGGGGTCAGTATCCATCCCGGTTTTGCGAAAGGAAAAATGGAACATGCTATCAAGATTGCCTCGGCAATTATTGACCGTTTGCCAAAAGATCGTTTGTCGCCAGAAACAACTTCCAATAAAGAAGGATTTGTTCATCCAACTTCTATCAGTGGTATGCTTGAAAAAGCTACGATAAGTTTTATCATTCGAGATTTTGTTACGGCTAATTTGAAAAACCATGCAGATTTCCTCCAGAAAATCATCGATGAAGTAATGGTTGATTATCCAAACTCTACTGCAAAGCTTACCGTTACTGAACAATACCGGAATATGAAAGAAATTTTGGATCAACATCCACAAGTCGTAGCCAACGCTGCTAAAGCGATTGAGCGGATTGGTCTAACGCCGATTCCTTCCAGCATCCGAGGAGGGACAGATGGTTCGAGATTGTCTTTTATGGGATTACCTTGCCCAAATATTTTTGCAGGAGAATATGCCTTTCATGGCAAAGAAGAATATACTTCAGTTCAGGATATGGAAAAGTCTGCCGAAATGATCGTGGAGATTGCTAAGGTGTGGGAAGAAGAAAGTCTTAGTTAAAAAAAAGGTCAAAGTGCTTGAAATTAAACAAGCACTTTGACACTTTAAAACCACTAATATTATTTTCGACTAGTAACGTTATGTACTATCTACTTAATTTTTTTGTACAAAGTTAGTCTCCGGAAAGGCTGGGGAATTTAGTTTTTTGATTTTGAATACTTCAATATCGTTCTTTAATTTCAGCGCTAACTGATAAGTACCAACTGGTAATTCGCTAGTAGGAATTTCAATCTCATTGATACCTGTTACTACTGCGGTCTCTCCTTTAATCATCAGGTCTCCCATATTGGTCATTACTCGATAAGAAAAAGCACCCGCAGTTTTGCAATCCACTTTCGCCCGATAATCTTCATGGGTAGCAGAAGCATCTACTTGATTCATAAAGAATTTTGCATTTTCTCCTTTTTCACTAAGTACGACTTCGTGCGTAAAGCTACCAGATCCATTGTCTTCTACATTAACCAATCGATAGAACACTCTCATCCCTTTTTCTTGCTTATCAAAATAATGGTATTCTCGACTTTTTTCATTAGAGTTAGTAGCAGGCAGGGTTGCTAAGGTAGTATAGTTAATTCCGTCCCTTGATTTCTCAATCATAAAAAGAGAACAATCAATTTCGCTGGAAGTAGTCCACGTCAACTTGTTACCATCTGTAGTTTTTTCTCCTTTTAGTAAAGAGGTATAAACAACAGAAGCAGGTGTAAATGATAAAAGAAAGAATGATAATGCACCTACGAGGCAAGCGTACGCTAATAGTTTGTAGGTATTCATAGAATAATTCATGTTCGGGAGTTTAGTTTGTCTATTAATAACAAATAGCCTGAAAAAACTATGCCACCTATTTTACACCTTATACAAATAAAATATATATAGATGGTATAAGTCACTAATAAACTGATACTTATAAGTAGTATTTAGGCAAATATATTTTATAAGAAATTATTCCCTTTTTTTATTCACTCTATTTTATGTCACATCTGTCTCTGTTTCTGTCTTTTTATAAACCTCCTTCTGGTGATTGATCGATTCTTGGTGAATAGCGTGTAAATAGGTCGTAATAAACCCTTGACTTAATCCTTTTTTCTCTCCTTGAATGATCGCTTGTTCTAAAATATCATTAAAACGACTGGACTGTAAAATAGAGATATTGTTACGTTTTTTATAGGCACCAATAGCATCGGCCAGCTGCATCCGGTTGGAAATCAAGTTGATAATCTCTTCGTCTAGTTCGTCAATCTGATTTCTTAAATCACCAATATTTTCGTTGACTTGTCGATCTTTAGAGTTTTCTTCTCGAATCACTAAATTATCAACCAATTCTTTAAAAACGACTGGCGTAATTTGCTGTGCCGCATCACTCCAAGCTTCGTCGGGCGTACAGTGCGTTTCCGTCATTATTCCTGCGTAGTTCAGGTCCATCGCTTGTTGTGCAATCTCTCCTAAGATGTCTCGTCGTCCACAAATATGACTGTTATCGCAAATCATCATCAAATCAGGAAAACGACGCTTAAGCTCGATGGCAATCTGCCAACGAGGAACATTGCGAAACTTAGTTTCTCCGTGGGAAGAAAATCCTCGATGAATCACTCCGATGCGGTGCAGCCCAGCCTTATAGATTCTTTCAATGGCTCCGATCCACAAGCCTAGATCTGGATTGATGGGATTCTTAATCAGAATGGGTTTATCCACCCCTTCCAAAGCATCCGCAATTTCCTGAACTGAGAATGGATTAACGGTCGTACGAGCTCCCAACCATAACAAATCCACATCACTTTTAAGTGCGTGAAAAACGTGGGCGGTATTAGCTACCTCGGTACAAGTCTTAAAACCAAATTCAGACTTGACCTTTTTTAACCACTGCAATCCTACTTTGCCTACACCTTCAAAAGAATTAGGTCGAGTCCGTGGCTTCCAAATACCTGAACGAAAGAAGTCCAATTCTTGTCCCGCTTCCTTCAGTTGCCGGGCGGTTTCCATGACTTGTGTTTCTGTTTCTGCGCTGCAAGGTCCGGCAATAATAACAGGTCGCTTGATCGGTTGCGTCAATAGGGGTTTAAAATTCATTTCCATTATTTCAAAATTTTGCGGATTGAGTTTGCTTTTTCAATCAGTTCGTAAATTTGTGTAAAATCTTTTTTTATTAAACAGGTTCTAAATTTCGCCAGGGTATTAATATGTTCATCTAATACGTCTAGCAGGTTTTCTTGATTCTGTGCAAAAATAGGAACCCACATATTTGGAGTACTCTTAGCCAATCGTACGGTCGATGAAAATCCACCACTTGCCATCTCAAATATTCTAGCTTCATTTTTTTCTTTTTCTAATACCGTCAAGGCCAAAGCAAAGGCCGACAAGTGAGAGATATGAGAAACATAGGCCGCATGAATATCGTGTTCTACTGGATTCATCCTTAATATTTTCATGTCCATCGTCTGATACATTTGTTCCACCAGTTCTAGAGCCGAGGGATCTGTTTTTTCAATCTCACAAAGCACACAGGCTTTTCCATCAAAAAGATTTGGAATAGCTGCCTCTGGTCCAGAATGTTCGGTCCCAGCCAT
>CAZYAC010000176.1:0-3963 GCA_964645475.1 uncultured Saprospiraceae bacterium
CGCTAAGTGGTAGAAGAATAGGAAGAAATTGTAAAGTAGCAATATGGGAGTTTTGAGTTAGAGAGTTTTGAGTTTTGAGTTGGTCATAGGCTGGTAATTTTCTATTTATTTGAAGAATGAAAAAAAATAATTAATAATGAAAAAATTAAAAATTAATAATGCCCTCAGTTTGTAGAAAGTGCAAGCACGTTAGCGGGCATTATTTAATAGCTCATTATTCATTAAATAAACACGAAAGAAGAGACATTATTAATTATTCATTAAAAAATTATTCATTATTACCTTCACCCCAACGATAACTATCTGCCTTCAACCCCGCCAGATCAATCACCCGGTCAATTACCGTAGCAGCCAGTTCCTCAAAATCTTTCGGTTTGCTATAAAAACTGGGACTAGCAGGACAAATGATTCCTCCCGCTTCAGTAACCGTTTTCATATTATTTAGATGAATCAAACTATAAGGCGTATCTCGTGGCACTAGAATTAAGCGTCGTCGTTCCTTGAGGATTACATCTGCAGCACGGGTCATCAAGTCATTAGAAATCCCAGTAGCAATTCTTCCAAGAACCCCCATAGAACAAGGACAGACGATCATCGTGTCATAACGAGCTGAACCAGAAGCGAACGGAGCCATGAAATTCATTTTTTCATAAAAATCAAAATCATAGTTTTGATAATCTTCGTTTCCAAGTTCATATTTCCAGTTAAAGCGAGCATTATCGCTCATCACGACGCCTACCTTATCCAGCTGATCTGATAAAGTAGATAGCCGATCCAGCAATACTTTGGCATAAATCGAACCGCTACTACCCCCAATCCCAACGACAATTTGTCTCATTTTTAGTAAATTTACCTTGAATATATAAAACAATGGCGAACTTATTGCCGTTGACTTAAGGAACCGCTCCGGTCTTAGGTTACTTTTTAATTAATCCTGTAAACATTCCTCGTATGAAAAAGTTTTTTTACCTCCTATCTTCTGTTTTAATAGTTACGGTGTTTTTGAGTTGTTCTGCCTCTGACCCGGTGGCCGATGCCCCTTTTAAATGGTATACGGTAGAAGAAGCAGCGGCGCTAAATACAGACAAATCTAAAGTTTATTTTGTAGATATATATACCGATTGGTGTGGCTGGTGTAAGCGAATGGATAAAGCGACCTTCGCTCAACCTGAAATTCAGGATTTTTTAAAGAAAAATTTTATTCCGGTGAAATTTAATGCAGAGCAGAAAGCGCCCGTGCAATTTCTGGATAAGCAATATAAATTCAATCCCAATGTTGGGCGAAAAGGAACCCACGACTTAGCCCGGATGATGCTCGCAGGTAGAATGTCTTATCCTTCTTTTGCTTTTATGGATGGCACGGGAGCCGTAATCGAAGTATCCAAAGGATATAAAACGCCGGAGCAATTCATGCCGGTATTGGAAAAAGTGGCAGGCAAACTGGCGCAAAAGTAAATCTGTCTAGTAAATGAAAGGAATTAAATCTTAAGAGCTTCTTGCATTTTGCTACTGGCTTCTTGCTTTCTTTTATCGCGTCTGAAGAGGGCAAGAAGCCAGTTGCAAGCAGCAAAAAGCCATAATAATGCTCAAGGATTAATTATTATAGAACATTTCTATTTTAAACAAAAAAAATCATTCTTATGAAAAATATATTCGGACTCTTCTCTTTTATGTTATTGGCAATGGCCTTTACCCATCCAGCGCCCGTGCCGGAAGCGGCAGAGAAAAAGGTAAAATGGTACACCTGGGAAGAAGCGGTGGAACTCCAAAAAAAGGAACCTCGTAAACTCATGGTCGATATCTATACTGATTGGTGTCATTGGTGCAAAGTGATGGATAAAAAGACTTTTGAAAAACAAGAGGTCGCCGACTATTTGAATACCCATTTTTATCCCGTCAAATTAGATGCGGAACAAAAAGAAGATATCCTTTGGGCTGGAAATAAATTTGAATATAAAAAAGCAGGTCGACGTGGTGTACATACTTTGGCGTACTCCTTACTCGATGGTAAAATGTCCTATCCTTCTATCGTTTTTTTAAATGAAAAAATGCAACGGATTATGATTTCTGCGGGCTTTAAAAAAGCACCGGATTTTAAGAAGGAATTGAGCTACGTCGCTGACAATCAATACGAAAAAATGCCACTACAGCAATATAAATCGAAAGCCAAATAATAATATTTTATTAGAAAGGTATTTAGAAAACCCGTTTGTATCTTCACAAACGGGTTTTTTAGTTTGTGAACTAGTCATTTTAGTTTGAAAAAGTGGTAAGTAAGATATTATGGAAAGAAGCCTCGTAGATTATTGTAAAAATTTTATTTATAAAAAATAATAATGTGCTCAATCCTGTAAATCAAATACTTATAAGGATAAATTGGAGAATTTATGGTTGTCCGGAACTATATCTTTTCAGTAACCGTTTTTAGGAAAATAACTTTTCTGAAAAAAAAGGTTTTAATTCTATAAAAAAACCATTCTGGTTTGGAATAATAGGAAAATACATAGTATATTTGCGCTGCCTTTCAAAAAAGGTAAACCGTTGATCCGGTAGCTCAGCTGGTAGAGCATTTGACTTTTAATCAAAGGGTCCCGGGTTCGAACCCCGGCCGGATCACGAAAAAATGGCGTAGTAAGTTACCTAACTTGCTGCGCTTTTTTTATTTTCAAGAACAAACCTAGGGTAATGCTTATCAATTTTTCTTTGATTTTTATCATTTTGATTTGGGTTACTTTCTCATCTCCTTCTTAAAATTATAGTAAGAATTTAGTGCCTCTTCTTTTCCTTCAAAAGGTAAATCTAATATTTAAAGGAAACTACAAAGCGTTGATTTATAGGGATAACTAAGGAGTATCCCTCATCATTTTCGCACTTCTCCATCTAAAATTATCTAGTAGATAAAAAATTAGTTAATTAGGTTAACTATTCTTATATTTGGGTTGTACCTGTGCAATCTCAGGTAAAAATGTAATAAGCGATACCCATGCAGGTAATACTGGAAGAACAAGGCTTAAGAGATGGTTTTCAGAATCTAAGTAAAGTGGTTTCAACTACTAAGAAGCTGGAATACATCGACCGATTAGTGGATGCTGGATTAACTCGAATTCAAGTAGCCTCTTTCGTACATCCTAAGTATGTTCCTCAAATGGCAGATGCGGAGGAGCTTTGCCGAAAAATCAATAAAAAAGAAGGTATTCTTTATAGTGGATTGGTGCTCAACCTTAAAGGTGTCGAACGTGGTATTGATGCTGGCCTAAACCATTTGGCTTGTTCTATTTCTGCCAGCGATACGCACAGTCAGAAGAATACTCGCAAAACATTGGAGGAGGCAAAGTCAAGCTTTAAAACGATGGTGAAAACAGCCCAGCAACGAGGGGTCGCTGTGAGAGGAGGTATCCAATGTGCCTTCGGTTGTCGCTATGAAGGAAAAATCGACTCGGAGTCCGTTTTGGATCTGGTTAAACATCATCTGGATCAGGGAATTGAAGAATTGGCGCTAGCAGATAGTACTGGAATGGGAAATCCCAAACAAGTGCGTGCACTCATGGAACAAGTACTCGAATTAGCTGATAACAAACCGGTAGTATTACATCTACACAATACGGAAAGCAAAGGACTCGCTAATGTTTATGCTGCGCTAGAAGTAGGCGTTCGTTATTTTGATACTGCTTTTGGTGGCTTAGGAGGTTGCCCTTTTATAAAAAGTGCCAGCGGAAATATTGCTACAGAAGATACGGCTCACATGCTCCATCAAATGGGTTATGAAACTGGAATTGATATTGGAAAACTAGCAAAACTAAGTGAGGAAATGTCCGCGTTCTTAAACGAAGAATTACAAGGGAAACTATACAAATTGTGGAATAATAAAACGATAAAGATTGTTTAGTATTACTTAACTAACAAGACTAATAAATGACCATAGCCGAAAAAATACTCTCTAGAAAAGTTGGTAAAAACCTAAAG
>CAZYAC010000176.1:4063-10515 GCA_964645475.1 uncultured Saprospiraceae bacterium
ATAAATGACCATAGCCGAAAAAATACTCTCTAGAAAAGTTGGTAAAAACCTAAAGGCGGGAGACCTCATCATCACAGATGTAGACGGTGCTATGGCTTCAGATACCACTGGCCCTTATGCCATCAAAGCATTTGAAGAAATGGGTGGTGGAAAAGTTTGGGATCCTTCCAAATTTGCGTTGATTATTGATCATGCTGCACCAGCTCCTAACGAACGAATCGCCAATTTGCACACCCTCATGAGGGACTTTGCAAAGCAACAAAAATTCCGCTTGTTCGATATTGGTGAAGGAATTTGTCATCAGGTCATGGTGGAAGAACGATATGTAAAACCAGGAGATATTTTTATGGGAGCCGATTCGCACACACCCACTTATGGAGCTTTGGGAGCGCTGGCTTGTGGTATTGGTTCTACAGATTTAGCTGCTGTCATGAAAACAGGAAAAATTTGGTTGAAAGTTCCAGAATCCATTCGCATTATTTGTCATGGACAATTACAGAAAGGCGTTTCTGCCAAGGATCTAATTCTCTACTTAGTTGGAAAAATTACTATTTCCGGAGCAACTTATCAATCTGTCGAATTTGAAGGAGAAGCTTTTGAAAAAATGACCTTGGCCAGTCGAATGTCTATTGCCAATATGATTGCAGAAATGGGTGGGAAAACAGGTTTTGTACATCCCAAAGGATTAAAATTGGATTATGATTTCGAAGCTATCTACCCAGACAAAAACGCAAAGTATATCCAGACTTTTGAATTCGCAGTAAGTCAACTTCAAGCTCAAATTAGCGTTCCGGAAAGTCCTGATAATG
Source organism: uncultured Saprospiraceae bacterium (assembly GCA_964645475.1). Lineage (GTDB taxonomy): Bacteria > Bacteroidota > Bacteroidia > Chitinophagales > Saprospiraceae > JALZUU01. Next base: position 4,873 of record CAZYAC010000176.1, read on the forward strand.
TGGAAAATATCGGTGCTCATGAAGGTAAAAAAATAGATTATGCTTTCATCGGTACTTGCGGAAATGGACGTTTAGAAGATTTGCGGGCCGCCGCTGATATATTAAAAGGAAAAAGAATTACTTCCGGTGTTCGCTTTATGATTGCCCCTGCTTCTCGCAGTGTTTATCTAGATGCTATCAATGATGGTACGATGGGAATTTTAGTGGCTTCCGGAGCCACCATTTTAAATCCTGGTTGTGGTCCCTGCGTTGGAACTCATCAAGGCGTACCCGGCGACGATGAAGTGGTGATCTCTGCTGCCAATAGGAATTTTAGAGGCCGCATGGGCAACCCTAATTCTAATATTTATTTGGCAGCTCCAACTACGGTTGCGGCTTCTGCTTTGGAAGGCTATATTACGAACCCTAAAAAATATTTGACCTAAATTTTTAGTATGAATGGTACAGCTCATGTATATGGAGATAATATAGACACGGATCGAATTATTCCGGGTAAGTACACCAAAACATTAGACATCTCTTCTTTAGCAGCTCATGTATTAGAAGATTTGGACCCTGACTTTCGGTCAAAAGTTAATAAAGGGGATATCCTGGTGGCAGGAGATAATTTCGGCTGCGGTTCTTCCCGAGAACAAGCGCCGGTGGCGATCAAAGAAATTGGGGTATCCGTGGTTATTGCCAAATATTTTGCTCGTATTTTTTTTAGAAATGCGGTTAACATTGGATTACCTGTACTCGAAATACCAGATCATGATATTAAAACGGGAGATCAAATTGCTGTAGACTTGAAAAATGGTACGGTCACAAACCATACGACTAATAAGGTTTATCAAGCAACCAAACTTCCTCAAGTTATGATTGATATTTTGAAGGAAGGTGGAATGGTTCCTTACTTAAAAAAATATGGAACTTATAAAATTTAGGATTCAACAAGCTTCTTTCCTTTTCTTCAATTTTAAATTTGTATAAAAAATGCCAAGAATAAAACCATTAACATTAGCGGAAATACCAGATTTACAACCTGTTTTTAACGCAGGCGAAAAACTTATGGGCTTTCTACCTAATGATGGATTGACGATGGCTTACCGTCCTGATATCCTCAAAGCTTTTTTAGGATTAGTACAAAGTATTTATGCCCCTGGAAAAGTGGATGATGGTTTAAAAAGATTAATTGGTTTGATCGCTAGCAGTGCCACTGGTTGCCAATATTGTCAAAGCCATGCTGCCAATGCAGCGAATGATAAAAAAGTCTCTATAGAAAAAATAAATGCTATCTGGGAATTTAAAACCAGTCCTCTTTTTTCAGCTGCGGAAAAAGCTGCTTTAAATGTTGCTTTAAAATCGGCCATGAATCCCAACGAAGTAAATGATGACGATTTTAATGCATTAAAAGAACATTTCGATAATACCGCAATCATAGAAATCACAGCCGTTATTTCGATGTATGGTTTTCTTAATCGATGGAATTCTACTTTACAAACGGAGATCGAAGAAAAACCTAAACAGTTTTTTAATAAAAATATAAACCCTAAAAACCATGTATGATATTCTCATCATCGGAGCAGGCACAGCAGGGATGGCTTGCGCGATTACCGCTGCACAACATGGAGCCAAAGTGGGCGTTATAGAAAAATCCGATCATATCGGTGGTGCGCTTCATTGGTCTGGTGGACACATGAGTGCTGCTGGCAACCGATGGCAACGATCAAAGGGAATTGAAGACAGTATTGAAAAACATTATCAAGACATTATTCGAATTAACAATAAATCTGGTAATCTAGATCTAATCCGATTGGCGGTCGAAGAAGCGCCAAAGACGATTGATTGGTTAGATGATTTAGGATTTGAATTTGCACCAGAATGTCCCCGCATTATTTATGGTCATGTTCCTTATGATACGGCAAGAACACAATATGGAAAAGAAAAAGCTTTATCCATTTACAAAGTGATCAAACCGCTTTGGGATGAACAAGTTGCCAATGGAAATATCGACTGTTTTTTAGAACATACTTTTTTAGATTTGGAAAAAGAGCATGGACGTTTTTCTAAAGTCATTGTCAACACAGAGGGAGAAGAGAAGCGTTTTAGCGGAAAAAATATCGTACTAACCACCGGAGGTTATGGAAGTAACCCTCAATTTTTCAATCAAAAACATCCGGGTGTTCCTTTAGTCAGTTCAACCTATCCAACTGCCACCGCAGATGGTCATATTATTACAGAAAAGTTGGGAGGAGCATTTAAATATGCTTCCTATCATTTGCCAAGCCTAGGTGGAGTAGAGTTAGAACCTGGACGAGCAAATTTCAACGAGGCTTGGGCGATGGTGTTGACCTCCGTTTATCGGGAGCCGAGAGAAATTTATGTCAACTCGGAAGCTAAACGGTTTATGGATGAAGGAGAAGTCAATGCCGATACTAGGGAGCGAGAAGTACTTAAACAAAAAGACTGGAAATTCTGGCTCATTTTTGATGAAACTGCTCTTTTAGAACGAGGAGAAAATGGCAGAGAAAATCCGATCATGATTGGCTGGGATACCGAGCGGATGAAAGCGGAAGCGCTAAATGAAAAATATATGTGGACCGCAAACTCTATTGAAATGTTGGCCCAAAAAACAGGCTTGCCATTCGAGCAACTGCAATCTACGATCCATGATTTTAATCAAAAAGTCGATCAAGAAAAAGATGAAGATTTTGATCGAGCCTATTTAAAAAATAAAATCAAAGATGCTCCATATTACGCGATATTAGTTCACGCTTCTGTCTTGGTTACTTTTGGAGGAATCAATGCAAATAAAGACTTACAACTTTTAGATAAAGACGGATCAGTGATGCCAGGCTTATACGGAGCTGGAGAATTTTTAGGATTAGGCGCCACCAGTGGAAGTGCCTTTTGCAGTGGTATGGCTATTACGCCTGCCTTAAGTTTTGGTAGAATACTAGGACGGCGTTTGGCGAGTGAGATTATTTAAATAGAAAATAAAATTATGCAATTACCACTAGAAGGATTAAGAGTTTTGGAATTTACCCATGCTGTGATGGGCCCCTGTTGTGGTTTATTACTAGCGGATATGGGAGCGGAAGTCATTCATGTTGAACCACCTAAAGGGGATCATACGCGACGGTTACAAGGTTTTGGTACGGGATATTTTTCGATGTATAGTCGTAATAAAAAAAGCTTAGCGATTGATTTAAAATCAACGGAAGGTAAAGCGGTTATTTACGATTTGATAAAAAGCACCGATATCCTTGTCGAAAATTTTGGTCCTGGAACCATTGACAGATTGGGCTTTGGCTATGAAAAAGTTTCAGCGATTAATGATCGACTGATCTACTGCTCGCTCAAAGGATTTTTGAGTGGCCCTTATGAAAAACGGCATGCGATGGATGAAGTGGTACAAATGATGGGTGGACTAGCTTATATGACAGGAAGACCCGGAGATCCTATTCGAGCCGGTACTTCCATTATTGATATCACCGGAGGCATGTTTGGTTATATCGGAATACTCCAAGCACTTTACGAAAGAGAAAAAACAGGGAAAGGAAAATTTGTTAAATCTGCCTTATTTGAAACCTGTGCTTTCTTGATGGGACAACATATGGCGTATAGTTCTCAGGTCGAAGGAAATATTCCACCCATGCCTGCCAGAGTTTCTGCTTGGTCCATCTATCGAATTTTTGAGACCAAAGATGCGGATAAAATATTCGTTGGAATCATTAGTGAAAAACACTGGGTTCGCTTCTGCGAAATATTCGAATGGGAAGATTGGCTCAATGATGAACGACTTGCTACTAATAACGGAAGGATTAATGAAAGAGCTTGGTTTATTCCTGCTATCGAAAAAAGAATGGCCGAATTTACCAAAGCAGAAATCACGCAAAAATGTGAAACCGCTTCCATCCCATTCGCTCCAATTGCTACGCCGGAAGATTTATTTGAGGATGATCAATTGAATCGTGGGAACGCACTTTTAGAAGTAGAGATGCCCAATGGAAAAACGGTAAAACTTCCTAAATTTCCATTAGAATATGGGGAGGCAGAAATTACCAAACGAATGGATCCTCCAGCCATCGGAGAACACTCTGAAAGTCTTTTAAAAGAACTAGGTATCTCAAAAGAAAAAATAAATCAATTAAAACAAGATTCAATTATCGGATAAACAATTTTAATACTATGCTTGACTTAATAATAAAAAATGCTAGAGTCGTTCGCCCCAATAAAACGACCGTTGACAATTTAGACCTCGGAATCAAAGACGGAAAATTTGTAAAAATCGAACCAGAGATTTTGGCTTCTGAAGCCAAAGAAGTATACGATGCAAAAAATCAATTGGCTTTTCCAGGACTCGTAGATGCACATATGCATACGGGAATTTATTCACCGCTCGCAAAAGACGCAGTGACTGAAAGTAAAGCCGCGGCCATGGGTGGGGTTACTACTAGTATCAACTACATGAGAACCGGAAAATATTATCTGTATGAAACAGGACCTTATGATACGTTTTTTCCAAAAGTATTAAATGCTTCTGACGGAAATTTCTTTGTAGATTATGCCTATCATATTGCGCCCATCATGTATTCACATCGAGAGGAGATTGAATTATTAATTGAAAAATACGGTGTCACCTCTTTCAAAATATTTATGTTTTATGGTAGTCATGGCTTACATGGAAAATCAACCAAAGGAAGTCAGAATGAATTTTTGATGACTCCGGAAGGCGAGCAATATGATATTGCCCATTTTGAATTCGTCATGCGAGCCATTGAAAAAGCCATCCGGAAGCATCCCGATAAAAAAGAAGAAATCAGTTTAAGTCTACATTGCGAAACGGCAGAGATTATGCGGGCTTATACCGAACTGGTCGAAGGCGAAGGAAAACTAACTGGTCTTCGAGCGTATAGTGCGTCTCGTCCTCCTCACTCGGAAGGGTTAGCAATTTTTATCGCCAGTTATTTAGCGAACGAAACCAACTGTGTCAATATCAATCTACTACATTTGACTTCTAAAAAAGCGGTGGATGCCGCCGTCTTGATGCAACACGCTTTTCCGCATATTAATTTTAAAAAAGAAGTAACCATCGGACACTTGCTTTTGGATTATGATGCACCTTCGTGTGGACACGCAAAAGTAAATCCACCGATTCGTTCTAGAGAAGATGTAGAATATTTATGGCAATGCCTTTTGGATCGAAAAATTGACTGGGTGGTAAGTGATCATGCCTGTTGCTCTCATGAATTCAAATTAGACCCTAATAATCCAGATGATATTTTCTTAGCTAAATCAGGATTTGGAGGGACAGAATATATGCTTTCAGGATTGATATCTGAAGGAAGCAAAAGAGGAATGTCTTATAACCATATGGCCGAATTAGTCTGTTGGAATCCAGCCAAAAGATATGGACTTAGAAGCAAAGGAGACGTAGCTATTGGTTATGATGCAGATCTTGTTTTAGTTGATCCACATGAAACCTATACCGTCCGCGCTGCCGACTCTGAAAGTGTGCAAGGTTATACTCCCTTTGAAGGAATGGAATTAAAAGGCAAAGTAAAAACTACTTTCTTGAGAGGTAATTTAATTTATGATAATAACGGAGTTGTTGGCGAAGCAATAGGCCAATATTTAGCTAGACCTTATTAGTGAAAAAGG
>CAZYAC010000177.1:0-10499 GCA_964645475.1 uncultured Saprospiraceae bacterium
CCTCATGAACCAGATAATTTATTAGCCCCAGAAATTACCTTATATTTGACCCAGAAAATTAAAGAACGGATACCTGAGGCCAGTCTTCGTGGCCCCACCCTCCCTATTTTTGAAGATGGAGGGCAACTTGGATTGTTTTAAATCGTATTTTGATAGGTATCCTTTTCAATAATATTGAATGCGAATCAGGGATAGGGATATCGAATAGTGGCTAAAAATATTGAATTTCCAATCTCGAATTTCCAATATTGATTTGGGAGTCTTCTTTTTATATTATTTAAATTATGAAGTTGTTTAAAAAAGAACCAATATAGTATCTTGTAGCAGGAATTATTCAAAGGTTTAATCGAGCGCCCCCTAAATGAATATTGGAGATTGGATATTCATCATTCAATATGGCCTTCGAATATTTATGAGTTAAATAAAGAGCGCAACAAATGGCAAGAAGCGAGAAACAAAAATCACTCATAATTCCGAACTTAATTTAGGAAAAATAATACCTAGTTTTTAAACCTAGATTCGCATTATTAATAGAAATGAAAGAAAAATCTGTTCCTTATATCCATCGTGACATCAGCTGGTTGTCCTTCAATTATCGTGTATTACAAGAAGCCAAAGACCCTACCGTTCCGCTATTGGAACGTTTGAAATTCCTTGCCATTTATTCTTCTAATCTGGATGAATTTTTCCGAGTAAGAATTGCCGGTATCCGAAATCTAGTACGTGTTGGTAAAAAGACTAAGGCTCAACTTGGTTTTGATCCACAGACGGTCCTGACTCGATTGCTGAAAATAGTCAATAAACAACAGTCGGAATTCGGGGAGATTTTTGAAGATGAAATTGTGCCCGAACTTGCACAGTATAATATCAATCTGATCCGTAGAATGGATTTATCTAACGAGCAAGCGGAGTTTCTCTTGGATTATTTTGAAGAGAATCTTTTGCCATTCGTACAACCTGTATTATTGGTTCCTAAAAAAATTAAACCTTTCCTTAATAATGCGGCCTTATACCTCACGCTGCAAATGAAAGAAGCTTTAAAGGATAGTACCAAGGATCGCTTTGCCGTTTTGAAAATTCCTTCTGATCACCTACCTCGTTTTATTGATCTTCCTTCTCCGGAAGGATGTCATGACTTGATTATGATTGATGATATCATTCGTTTCACGGCAGGATTTGTTTTTCCTGGATATGAAATTATTGATGCTTTTTCTGTCAAGTTGACCCGTGATGCAGAGCTTTATATTGAAGATGAATTTTCCGGTGATCTGGTTCAAAAAATTAAAAAAAGCCTTATTAAAAGAAACGTTGGGCCGCCATCAAGACTCGTTTATGACCGCACCATGCCGGCCAAGCTGCTTTCTATTTTATGTGATACCTTTGATCTAAATAAATTGGATTTATTGCCAGAAGGCCGTTATCATAATAATTTTGACTTTTTCTCTTTTCCAGATTTTGGGTATGATCATCTAAAAAATAATCCCCTTCCGCCCATCCCTTTTAAGGCGCTGGAAAATTCAAATGATATTTTTAAATCCATCAAAAAACGCGACCATCTCATTCATGTCCCCTACCACTCCTATGATTCCGTTGTCAAGTTATTTAAGAAAGCGGCAGCTGATCCTGATGTAACCCATATTAAAGTGGTCCAATATAGAGTTGCCAGAAAGTCTCAGATCATGAACGCTTTAATGGATGCGGTTAAAGCAGGGAAACAGGTGAGTGTTTTTGTAGAAGTTAAGGCAAGATTTGATGAAGAGGCCAACCTCGCGTGGGGAGAAAAATTAGAAAAAGCGGGAGTTAGTGTGCGATATAGTTTCCCTGGCTTAAAAGTGCATTCTAAAATTGCATTAATTGCCCGTAGAGAAAATGATCAAATCCAGTTATACAGTTATTTAAGTACGGGTAACTTCCACGAAGGTACTGCAAAAGTTTATAGTGACTTTGGATTATTTACTGCTGATACTCGATTAACAAGGGAGGTAGGCAGAGTATTTTCTTTTTTAGAAACCGTCAAAGTCCCGAAGCAAAAATTCCAGCATCTACTCGTAGGTCAATTTAATTTACGAATCAAATTGGTCGCAAAAATTGACCGCGAAATTCAAAATGCTAAAAAAGGAAAATCGGCTAAAATAATTCTGAAACTAAATAGTTTGCAGGATAAAAATATGATTATAAAACTCTATGAAGCTAGTCAAGCAGGTGTTAAAATAAAATTGATCATAAGAGGTATTTGTTCTTTAATACCCGGTGTAAAAGGAGTCAGTGAAAATATCGAGGCGGTTAGCATCGTTGACCGATTTTTGGAACATTCTAGAATCTTTATTTTCCACAACAATGGAAAACAAGATATTTACTTATCAAGTGCAGACTGGATGGTTAGAAATCTGAGTCATCGAATTGAAACAACTTTCCCAATATATGATCCCGAATTGCGCAAAGAAATTCTCGATTTTGTTAAGCTACAATTACAGGATAACGTAAAAGCGAGAGTCATTAATGAAAAACAAAACAATCACTACGTAGTGAATAATCAATCTATCCCGGTCAGAGCGCAAATTGAGACCTATTTTAATATTAAAAGGAAGGAAGAAAATGGGTAGGAATGCTTTTACCAAGATGAGAAATTGACGTTTTTCTTACTTAAACTTCTACCTATTATCTCCCATTCATCTTCTACTTTTCTAAAATTATAGCTCCAAGTATATTTTAGATTTTCACGCCATACTAGGCTTTCTAAACTAATGAACATTTCTAATTCACTACCGGAAGCAAATATTTTTAAAGCTGCAATTCCAGGAATATCTAAACTCGCCAATTCATCTGGTCTTAATACTTTAATATAAGAATTAGAAAATCTAAAATCATCATCTGTTAAGGAATTACGAAAATCATTTAACGTTGAAGAACTCAGTCTGGAAATCTGTGGTGAATTCGCTGAGACAATAATTAAATTTCCTTTCGTTGAGGCATGATTGCCAAATGCTGGCTGAAACTCTTGTTGATCAAAAGCAAGATTTAAACAGTTTACGAAGTCCGCTTTAGTCTGCCCAAAAAGGGGCAATGTTAAAGCAAGAAAAATAATAGTTTGTAACGTTTTCATATTTTTTTCAAAAATTTCTCCATTTTATAATCCTCTACTGAATGGCCATTAGGGAAAGAATTGACAATTGATGCGATTATTTTAAATTCATTTTTCAAGTAAATGTCAATCGCATTTTTGTTTTGTTGGTTAACAATTAGCTCAATTTTTTCAATTCCGTTGCTCTTTGCAAATTGATTAACATATTCCAACGCTGATTTTCCAATTTTCAATCCGCGGAAGGTCTTAAGAATATAAAGTTTGCTCAAAATTAATTTTTCATCCAATTTTTGAATCCCTAAATACCCAACATTTTGAGTGTTATATTTTAAGAGAAAATAACTAAAGTTGTCATTTTTGATTTGGTTTGAGATAGCATTTACTGTTTGAAATTCCATTAAGAAATACTCCGTATGTTCTACTGGTATAATGGGGTCATAAACTTCGTGTAAAATTTCATTCGCTAAGGTTTCAATGACTTTAAATTCGGCTTTATTATCAACTTTTATAACCTCAATCATTTCTTTTCCGATTCTAAATTTAATTAGGTTCTAATCAATTGGAAATACTTCAAAGTCCGTATATTTTTTCCATTTATCTATCCATTCGGCGAAGAGTTCTGGTTGGTTGGTTTCCATCAATTGGAAGCAAATACTTTGTTCTTTATTTACCCAAGAATTTAAATAATAAAGTCCTTCAGGAAGCATTCTGCCTTTTTTATTCCATAATTCGTTATTCTTTTCAAAACAATCAGGTTTGAATTTTTCAACAACCATGTATTTTTTCATCCATATTTTTTTAAGGTTTGCCAACACAGATCCTTGCTCATTTCATCTTTTTTCTTTCAATTGGAAATGATTTTAGATTAAACTATTTACCTCATTATTTAATAAACAATTGGTAATCAATTAGTTATGAGAATTCGGCTTAATTTATGTATTAATGAATGTAGAATCTTTACGTTTTACAATTAAATAACCATTTTGCCATGAAAAATACTTCCCAGCCATCATTCTTTGAGATTGATTATAAGAAATACTTCAAGTATCAATTAAATTTATTGATCTTATTTACAGTACCAGTATTTAGAAATTCAGTTTTCTTATTAATTTGGATGTCAATCCAGTACATGGTTTTAGTATTGTTTAAAAGGTTAGATATGTACAATATAAAAGAAATATCAATCTACCTAAATATTTTGAGGTTGGTATTCGGAATTACAACATTTATCCCAATAATAATCAGTACGTACCGTGATAGTTTAATTATGTGGTATCGTGTTAAAAAGGAGATTAGAAATGAAATTAATTCAAGTTGATACTCTAAGCCACTCTTTTTCTTTTTCGATTATTACCCAAGAGAAGTAGACCCTCCCACCCCGTCACCTAAACTGATTAGCTCCATCAAACCGATTCCTTCCCCAAGGCACATTTATAAAACCTAAGGAACCTGGTTTAACTCGTAAGGAAAAGGAATAAACACCTGATTCAGGAAACCAATTCATGCTCATTTCCCAACAATGAAGATCCCTTGTAAAACCCAAACTCGGGTAAGAAAAAGCTTTATTTTTAAAGTCGTAGGCGATATTTCCAAAATTAAGGCGCCATTTTTCAGTTAATTGAATATTTCCACTCGTCCGAATACCGTGGGTCTGTATTACCAACGTATCTCGTCCATCCACTCGTTGTAACCTTGCTCGAAATTCGTGTGAGAGCGTAAACGACTCAAACCATTCCCAAAGACTAGTGGGCGGTTGAACAGACTGATTTTGGGCGCCAGAAGGACCACCATCAAATCCGGTATTCCCTCCTACTCCAGGAGGAGGACCACCACCAGTACTAGGACCATTTCGATTGTTGGACCGGGCCGGTGTCTTTTTGCCAGTGATTAATTCGCGTAATTTTTTTAGCGGCATTCGCGTCGTCAATCCAACATTAGCATCAATAAATCTTAATAATTTTCCATTTTCACTAAGATTAAATTTATTCGAACGACGACCATTTTCATCTAGTGCGTATGGATCTAATTGCCAACCGAAAGTCAGTGTGGTCAGTCTGTCAAAAAAGGAAGTATTTCCAGAAAATCGAACTACACTCCATTGTTGGGTGTCTTTGGCCATATTATAACTAGCGGTTACATTCAAAGTATTGATCAGCTTGAATTTCTTTGCCGTACTATCTTTTTTGGAAAAATATTTTGCCTCTACCAAATTACCTAGTCTGAAGTTTAAATTTCTTTGCTCTCCTCCAGCAGAAGGTCGTTCATAAATGGATTCTCCAAAAATATTATATTCCTCAGGGTTGTTAAATGCCGCTCGGGTATCAGTGTCTACTTCCCTAAAATAATCTAGAAATCCAGAAGTATAATCTGGCGTATAATTAAAACTTACACTAGGCGAAATCTGATGACGGATACCACGAAGCCATCCTTTTTTAAATTTGATGGTTCCGAACAATTTCGTGGAAGCCGATACACCTGTGGTAAATAATCGATAAGGCTTAAAGCCATACGTCAAATTTTCTTCCACCGTCCCGAATGCCGTCGTATCAAAAACCGCGACTTTTGGTTCTCCCGGATTTAATTGAACAGAGTCAACCTCGACAGTTGGTTCAGGATTTAAGGTCTTTTCTAAGGATTTAATATTCCACACTTCCGTATAATTTGCACTAGGCCCCACCTGAATATATTTAAACAGGTTAAAACTCGCATTAGCAGCAACTCGATGACGCATCCCCGCTTGCAAATTATCTACCGTTTCTTGCGAAAATAAAGTGGTATCTGTGGCTACAATTCTTCCTTTTAAATTCGCATCATACCGAACGGAAATTTTTTCGTACCAAGAAGGTTTTGCTTTAGGAATTTTTCTTTTGAATGGAAAAAATTGTTGCACCTTAAAATCTGCATTTGGAAAGTCTATGGTTATCCTACGAGAACGGGTGTTTTGTGAATGATTAAATCCCGCAGAAAAAGTGTAGGGTTTGTCCGGAAATCGATTGGTATAATTTATATTCGATCGAATGGTATTTTCTAACCGACTATTCGCATCATTAAAAGTAGCCGCTTGATTATTATTTGTCTGTAGATTCACCGACCCGCCAAAGCTTTGGGCTGGATTCGCCTTGGCATCTTGGTTATGCCGCCAATTTAAACCGATAGAATTATTACGAAAAAAATCAAGTCCTACCTCTGTTTTATTACTAGTAATCGTAAGACCAAGGCTACCTCTATGCTTGTATCGTTTGTAATAATTCATATCACCATAAAGCCTGAATGTCCCTCGTGTATAAATATCACCTCTGACGGTCAAATCCAAATAATCACTGATTGGGAAATACCAGCCCCAACCTCTGAACCCTAGACCAAGTGATCCCGATCTTTCAAAGGTTCCTCGGACCATTCCAGTCTGTTTGTTTTTACTCAATGGAAAAAAACCAAAAGGTAAAACAATGGGTGTTGCGACTCCTGCAATTTCTAAATTAGATGGACCAACGATAGCTACTTTGTCAGGAACTACTTTGATTTTTTTAGCTCGTACTCCGAAATGAGGTTCTGAATGATTACAAGTGGTGATCAAAGCATTGGAAGAATAAACAATATCATCCACCAAAGTATCTTTTTTCTCTTGACTAATATATTTTGTTCGTTCACCTAAAATAAATAAATCCGATTGTTGCGTTCGGGCCGCATAGATGATCCCTTTTCCTTTTTTAAAATTATATTTTAGTTTATTTGAATCAAATTTTTGGTCTCCATCTTCAAAATGTGGAAGTCCCGTCATCCTACCACTCAGCGGATCTCGTAACCCTTCCGCAGTGGCAATATTATTTTTCATATCAAAAACAATATAATCTGCCGTTAAGGTTCTACTCTGATAAATTACCTTAGCATCTCCAAAAAGATAAACGATCTGATTTTTCACATCTATTCTTTGGCTGTCCACAGCTGAAAAATCTACTTGTTCATCTAGCCCACCCTCTGTAATTTTCACCCGAGGATCTACTCCACTCGGTGTAGAAAATTTACTGGCAGTACTATCAGGTGAAGCCGCTCGAAGGGAGTCTAATTTTGTAGAAAAATCGAATGGCTGGATTTTTAGGGAATCTATTACCTTTGGGAGGCTATCCACACGAATTTGTTTGGGCTTTTTCGGAACAGAATCTCGGATGGAAAACACCTGTGCATAGCTCGGAGAAATAACCCCAAGAAACAAGCTAAACATCCCTATAATCCGTATAAAATTCAAAGAAATAATATTTTTTGTCTTATGAGTTCGCTTAGAAACTCCTGAAGTTGTAAAAAAATGGAGGTTGAAATTAATTATAAGTACTTGATTTTCAAGACGAAGCTCCATTTGTTTTCCGTAGCCAAAGCTACGGAAAACAAATTAGCTGAAGCCTGCCTGCTGGCAGCCAGGTATTGGAACTCAATGACTTGTAAGTAATTCATCTATCTTTTTATAGCTTCTATAAAAGAAACGGAAGAATCCAAGTTCTGTGGCCAGTTATTCGGACTTTAACACTTCCAAAGCATGTTCAAACGCAAATATACCCAATGAACTGGCAATGAGTCGAAGCACAAGTCTTTATTTTTTATAAATTTGCACCACCAAAGAAGGCTGAATTGAGAAATCTGGAACAATTCAGGCGCTTACTAGTTAAAAAGTATAAAATTTACACATTACTTTTGGAAAACCTGATGTATGTCAAACGAAATTAAAATTGGAATATTAGCCGTTGTAGCCGTTATTTTAGGCATTATCGGTGTCAAATTTATGAAAGGACAAAATGTTTTTTCAAGTGATAATACTATTTATGTAAAATATGATGAGGTTGCTCAACTCTCTCCCTCTTCTCCAGTTCTTATGAATGGATTTCAGGTCGGTTCTGTGGCAGAGGTAAAACTTGATCCAGAAGATATGAATTCAGTGCTGGTTTCCTTACATATTGATAAAAATATTCGGATTCATAAAGATGCTCGTGCTGAAATTGGCTCTTCTATGATGGGAGGTACTTACGTTACCATCGGAAACAATAAAAATTGCACAGATGCTGCCTGTGTTCCTAACCAAGGAACTTTAAAAGGTATTACGCTCGGTATCTTAGGTTCGATGTTGCCAAAGGAGGATATCCGCGAATACACGGCGGCCCTTAGACAAGATCTTGGAGGTATGTTAGATACCGTTAATCAAAAAATTAATGATCCCGATCCAAATAATAAAATAGGACAATCAATTCGAGATTTATCCGCAACGCTTGAAAGCCTCAAGGCTTCTACGTTGCAACTTGAATCTATCATGCGCAACAATGCAAAAAATCTGAATACGACTATGTCAAATATGGCCAAACTGACGAATACACTGGCCGACAACAATGATAAAATATCCGGTATCCTTGATAATACGCAGTCATTTACAAATGACCTTAGTCAAATGAAATTAAGTAATACCCTATCCAAAGCCGATACCACTTTGGTATCCGCCAATCAAGCGGTTCAACAGTTAAGAACCACCCTTGCAACCTCAGACAAAATGGTCACGAATCTAAACGAGATGGTTACTAAAATGAAAAATGGCGAAGGTACCATTGGCTTGATGCTCAACGATGATCAACTCTACAAAAACATTACCGAAACCACCGAATCATTAAGTAAGGTTTTAAAGGATTTCAAAGAAAAACCTTACCGATATATGCCGTTGAAGAGTCGCCGAAAGGTGCTTAAAAACGACGAGAAAGACGCTGAAGCGGCAGCCAAAGCTAATAACAACTAAATCTTAATTGTGAAACCAATTCGCAAAGAATACGAGGATTTGGGGGTGGATGGATTTTATAAAAAATCTGGCTGGCATTATACGAATCCTCATGAACCTCAGATCATTAATCTGCTAGAAAAGAACATTACACATATAAATTCCGAAAAAATACTAGATTTTTGTTGTGGAAGTGGAGAAGTTACCGCTGTGCTCACTAAAATGGGATATAAAAATATCACAGGTAGTGATCCTTACACCCGCCAAGCCTTCCATAAAAGAATTGGTAAGAAGGCTTTGTCCCTATCTTTTCAAGAGGTTATTCGGAAAGGACTTCCCGAAAAATATACCTCCGTCATTGCTAGTTTTGCATTACATCTCTGTCCCCAAGAACAGCTCTATCCACTCGTAACTCAGATTTTTGAATCAACGCCTCAACTAATTGTTATTACGCCACATAAACGACCACAACTCGAAGCGCTTGACGGGGTAAAACTTATCTTTACCGATGAAACCCCCACTCCAAAAGGAAAACAGGTAAGATTGAAAATGTATGAACGAGCATATTAGACTTTATTCTATTAAAACGGAGAGAAACGCCATGGAAAAGCTAAAAAAATGCCTTGCTTGTCAACACGAAAATTTTACTTCGATTCAAAAAACACAAGCGATGATGCACCCTTCTGGAGCATCGTTTAACTTTGATCAATGCGATAATTGTGGATTGGTTTTTCTGAATCCAAGGGTTCCAGTTGAAGAACTAAGTGAATATTATAGTGAATGGTATCTTCCTTATCGAGGAGACGCAGCTTGGGGCAAATACGGAATGCTGGTCGCTGGAGATCAAAAGAAGGTTGATCAGAAGAGAATTGAAACAGTCACCAAATATGTTACGCTAAACTCTGATTCCACCGTATTGGATATTGGTTGTGGAAAGCCTGATTTTTTAAAATTACTCTCCGAAAAATATCCTTGTCGGGCCATCGGAATTGACTTCTCAGATAGCGGTTGGGCTATGAGTAAATCATTGTACGCTAATATTGAGTTACATGTCGGTGAAATAGAATCCGTTAAAGAATTTCCAGCTCCCGATTTGATTACCATGTGGCATTATCTAGAACATGATTACGATCCGGGAGCAACACTCCAAGCATTAAAAACCAGAAGTCATGCAAATACGCATCTTGTGGTGGAAGTCCCCAATTTTGATTCTAAAACTAGAAAGGATTACGGTGTACACTGGGCAGGTTATCATACACCCCGTCATACGGCACTCTGGACACCAGAAACGATGAAAACACTGATGGAAAATAATGGTTGGAAAGTTGTCCGTTCTTATCCTTACGGAACCCTTGATCCTTATACCTTAAAATGGATGAGTGAAATGGAAAAACGAGGGATTGATTGGTCTAAAAGTATGGAGTCAGAATTCTGGGGATATGTTAGAGGTAAAATGGCCTACTTACCTGTAACGATGTTGGAAAAACAACGATCACTGGGTTTTATGACCTGTGTAGCAGTCCCTGCTGCAAATTAAACATGAATCATCTATTAAGGCATCCAAAGAACAGGTTAGTACTATTTGCACTTGATTGGACTTATAAAAGTGGTAAGCATTAAGTAATAAGCCCTCTCCATTCGCGTATTATACGCAGTTGGAGAGGGCTTATT
>CAZYAC010000178.1:0-10423 GCA_964645475.1 uncultured Saprospiraceae bacterium
ACTTTCACATTATCCGCTCGTTTAGAACGTTCCCACATCACACTTTGATTATCTCCTAGATAACGGAAAAATCCTCGGTATACTGCGTAATTCATGATACAGAAATAATAGGGGACGAAAAACGCCTTGAGTTTGATCTTTTTGGTTTCGAGAATGTATCCCAGGACTGCCATCGCGTAAAACAGAATCTGACATCCTAGAATAAATTGATAAATGGGTGAGCCACCGGCAGCTAAAATAATATTAGCAATCAGAATTATAGGTAATGCTAATGGAGCCAGCGTCCATCTCAATACTCGATGACTGATATATTGGAAACTCAAAATACCATATTTAAAAATATTGAGCAACGGCGCCAAACGAACAATTGCCTGGATTCCTCCAGCAGCTATTCGAATTTTACGTTTGAGCTCTTCTTTTACGGATGCGGAAGAATGCTCAGCGGCGTAAGCATCTGGTTCATAGACCACACGATAGCCTTTTTGGGCAATCCTAAGGGTCATATAAAAATCCTCAATGATCGTATCTTTTTTTACCGCTTCAAATAGTTCTGTTCTAAGCGAAAACAACTCACCTGCTGCACCAACTACAGACTTAAGCTCCGAATCCCACTTTTTTAGCGTAGACTCATATTTCCAGTAGATACCTTCACCCGCCGAGTTGGCGGCGTCCTTTTCACTGAGGCGAATTCGCTTCTCCCCGGCGACTGCACCGACCTTTGGATCTTCATAATGGCGAACGATATGACGAATGGCCATTTTATTGACAAAAGTGTTCGCATCTGTATAAATAACGATTGGAGTATCTACAAAAGCCATGATTCTTTCTACCGCAGCAATCTTCCCTTGTCGGGCATCCTCATGATAAAGACGGATTTCCACGCCTGGCGGTGCTTTGTAATTGCGGATTACATCTGGCGTATCATCATCTGAGCCATCTGTAACAAACAAATAATTGATTTTATCTTTAGGATAATCGAAATCTAAGCAATTTTCGATCTTTTCTACCATATAATCTGCCTCATTATAGGCCGCTACTACGAAGGTAACATCTGGCAAATCGGAATCATTGATAATTTTAGGAGGCTCGTAGCCCCCTTTAATGAGTCTTTTAAGTTTAATTAGAAGAAATAAAACGATACCATATCCTACATAAGCGTAGAAAACGATGAATAGACAAACCCAGAATAGAATTTTTAATGCGACCATAATGTCTCTTTATACAGCAATTGTACCCAAAATTAGCAAAATTGTTGCGGGAAAGCCTAGATTAGAAAAAAGTTACCAACAATTTGATTTTGTGACATACCTAACAGATGTATACCCCAAATAGGGTAATTTCTACACAAACAATTAGTTTAACATTAAATTATGTTACTATTTCTGAAATACTGCCGTCATAATGGCGATTGAATTAAAGGTAAAAAGTTACTATTTATTCAAGTAAAATTTGGAAAATCCTACTTTTAACAAATTTTATTCTTTTTGGAATTATTAAAATTTTCGCGATACAAAAAATACCTAGAATAGGGTATATATTTAGGGAGTAAACTCCATAACTTTGTATTGTAAGATTTGAGATCAACCGGATAATCTAAAAGGCCCTTCTTCAGTGATTTATTTATTTAAAATAACTGAAGTTAAAATTAGTATTTGACGAAAAAATCATATCTTTGTAGGAGTTATCGCATGAAAATTTGATTTTAAAGCATTTGCGAGAAGTCCTGTGAACATATAAAGGGAGTATTTTTGCTTCATTCTATTCGTCCCAACTACCCTCCAGCGGAAATCCCGCCGGATAAAGTTGCAATAACCCTCTAACTTAGACTTCTCAATTCATTTACAATTTTTTGGTGTTAAACCAATTGATTGTAGGCCTTCTCTATGTCTTCTTCCAAATGGATGAAGCCTAATACAAAGGCTGCTTAAGTATGATATTTATTTTAGTATCATTTTACCCTCCAAATATTGAATAAATCATTCGTTTTGGAAATTGTAAAAATATGACACACAAAAATAAAATACTTGTAATTGAGGATCACGACAGCATTCGTATGCTGCTTAGCAACTTTCTAAGCAAAGATTTCGATGTAGTGACCAAAAGCGATGGCTTTGAAGGCTTAGCTTGGCTCAGCAGTGGTAATATCCCAGATTTTATACTGCTTGATTATGACATGCCAAGAATAAATGGCCTTGAGTTTTTGAAGAATATCCGTCGCAGCGGCTTCTTTCAGTCCATACCAGTAATACTAGTAACCGCTGAAGAAAACGAGGATCTCAAAAACGAATGTAGAGAATACGGAATAACTGACTTTTTATTGAAACCCTTTAACCCCATAAAATTAAGAGATAAAATTCAAAAGGTGCTGGCATCACCTACGAAAACAACTTAATCTGCCGCATTTATTGATCGAAGCCCCACTCAAAAGACAACAACTACAGAACAAGAAACTACACATTACTACAATTTTGATCAACAAACCATGCTGACATGAACCAGAAATTTACGACAACTAACCTTACCTCCACTTACACCAAAAATGTTCTCATCGTAGGATTTGATAATTTTTCCTACATTTTGTTGAATGAGAACAACGAAGCGGACTTAGGGTACTATAAGTTCGAGAAATCTGATGACTCTTTCAAAGCTTATCGCTGGTTAGAAGCACGTATCGCTGAGAATCCCTCTTCTGAGACTGCCGTGATCTGTAGCTATAATTTTCTGCAAGAAGATAATTTTAACCTCCTAAAAAATATTCAACTTAATAAAAATCTTAAAACGCTTCCTTTCTTAGTTGTTTGTGAAGAAGAAGAATTTGATTTAGACCGTGAAATCGCCCTTAAAATGGGAATCGATGATTGTTACACGGAACCAGTTAGATGGAACGACTTACGTGCTCGCCTAGAATTTTTATTTTCTTTCAAAGCAGATTTGATGAAAGCTGCTGGTCAGCCAGAAGAGGATATGTCTATTAAGGTGCCAGTGGGTAAGCGTATTTTCGATATCGTTTTCGCTTCAGCTGTACTACTTGCTTTAGCTCCAGTACTATTGACCATCGCGCTCTTAATCCGTTTAGGTTCAAAAGGACCGATTATCTATCGTTCTAAACGAATTGGTCGAGGTTACCAAGAATTTGACTTCTTAAAGTTCCGTTCAATGTGTGTAGGCGCTGACGCTAAACGTTGTGAAGTTGCACACTTAAACAACTACGAAGGTGCTTTCTTAAAAGTAAAAAATGATCCTCGTGTAACAACTGTTGGTAAGTTTATTCGTAAAACTAGTTTAGACGAATTACCGCAATTGTGGAATGTAATCAGAGGCGATATGTCTATTGTTGGTAACCGTCCACTGCCGCTTGACGAAGCAGAAGCCGTAACTAAAGATACTTGGGCTATTAGATTTGGCGCTCCAGCTGGAATCACCGGATTATGGCAAACCGTTCCTACCGGAAAAGACACCATGTCAGTAGAAGAGCGAATTGGCCTGGATATTGAATATGCTAATAAGTTCTCCTTCTTAATGGACGCTCGAATCATTTCTCGCACATTGCCTGCCATGATTCAGAAAGGTGAGTAATTTTTACTTGCTGAACGTCATATAGCTTTAATAAGCCACATTATGTAAATTTCCTTTAAATTGTTCAAGATCTAACTGGGTCTTGAACAATTTTTGTATTATAATCAATCACCTAATAGACATTATCCTGGAATTTTTTGTAAAGAAACCAGATAGAGATTTTTGGCCATATTGAGGCTCTTTTTTGAGCCTGCCTGCCGGCAGGCAGGGGTCATCTGGGAGCATACAAATTATTTTAGAATAAAGTCTAATAACCGAGCCATTTACTGTGTATCAACCACTAGTTTCTATTATTACCGTCAACTATAATCAGCCCGAAATGACGGTCGCTATGCTGGATTCTATCCGATCGCTGGCGTATCCCAACTTGGAAGTCTTCGTTGTAGACAATGGATCAAGAGAAAATCCAATCCCTGCTCTCGAAGCTCAGTTTCCGGAAATAATCGGTATCAGAAGTGAGGAAAACCTAGGTTTTGCCGGCGGCAATAATCTAGCTGTTCCCAAAGCAAAAGGAGAATTGCTCTTTTTTGTGAATAATGATACCGAACTGGCAGATGGTTTAATTGAAAAATTGGTGGCTTGCTTTGAGAATATTCCCAATCTGGGTGCTGTTAGCCCACTCATCATGTACTATCCTGGTCCTGAAACCAATGGAAAGAATATTATCCAGTTTCTGGGCGCCACAGAAGTTAATTCCTTTACCGCACGCAATGAAACATTAGCTGTTGGGGAAGAAAACACGGGACAGTATGCTGATAGACCAGCCTTCTCTTCACCCTACGCACATGGAGCGGCGATGATGGTACCTGCAAAGGTTATCGAAACGGTTGGCCCCATGTCTAACCTTTTCTTTTTATATTATGAAGAATTGGATTGGTGTGATCGGATTCGCGCTAAAGGCTATGAAGTCTACGTAGAACCAAAAGCCGAAATCTTTCACAAAGAATCGGTTTCTACCGGAAAAACAAGTCCCTTAAAGACCTATTATTTAAACCGTAACCGGATTTTCTTCATGCGTCGCAATCGTAGCTCGCTTGAAGTAATGACTTTTTATTGCTTCCTTCTTATTTTTACCATTCCAAAAAACCTACTCCTATTTGCCCTTAAAGGTCAATGGGATCATTTTAAAGCGTTTACAAGAGCGATAAAATGGAACTTTATCCGTGAAGATCGTAAATATAAGGAAGAGGAACAACCGATTAATACATTTTTTGAACACGCATAAATCTAAATACACATGGCAATCTTAGCAACCATTTTTATGATTATCAGTGCAATACTAATCTTCTTTTTAGTATTTCCATTTGTAATGGTATTGTTGTCCGGAATATTTAAGGATCGAGTAAAATCCATAAAAAAAGGAGATGCTGCTTATAAAGAAGTAGATTACGGCTGTATCATCACCGCTTATAAAAATGCAGAAATCGCCAAGCCTTTAATTGAGTCTTTGGTAAATACGCAAAAATATAACAATTTACATGTATATTTAGTGGCGGATGATTGTGATATGACTGGATGGGATGTTAGCCATGATAAACTCACGGTCCTTAATCCGCAACCACCTCTAAAACTTAAAGCAAAATCTATTATTCATGCCATCGAAAGTTTCGTTCGACCACATGAATATATTGCGGTATTCGATGCCGATAACTTGGCGCATCCGCAGTTTTTTAATGTCATAAATAAATATGTCAATAACGGTCATCGAGCCGTACAAGGACAACGAACTGCTAAAAACTTAGACACTGTTTACGCTTGTGCAGATGCAACCGGCGAATTTTATAAAAACTATGTAGACCGATATCTACCTTACGTGCTCGGTTCATCCGCAGTGATTTCAGGTTCCGGAATGGCTGTAGAGGCAGAATTGTATAAGAGCTACCTAGCCAGTCCTGAAATCGAACAAGGCAAGCACCAATGGAAGAAGATGTTACAAGAGGATAAGATTTTACAAAATGTCTTACTCCGAGAAAACGAGCGAATTACTTACGCTTGGGAGGCCATTGTTTTTGACGAAAAAGTTGTTTCTGGTGAGCAAGTAGAAACACAACGCAGCCGTTGGTTGTTTTCATATTTTCAAAACTTACCCAATTCTTCTGGGGTCTTATTAAAAGGTCTTTTTGGATTGAATTGGAATAAATTACTATTTGGAATCGTCACAATTTCACCACCATTATTTATTCTTTTGGGAATTAGTATGTTGGTAGGTTTTGTTGGATTGTTTGTCAATTTTACTTGGGCAGTTTTACTAATTGGTGCGATAGGAATTTTTGCGTTTAATATTCTATTCACCTTATATCTTTCAAAAGCACCTAAGCAAATCTGGTCTGCACTTTGGGGATTACCTTTGTTTGTATTAAATCAATTTAAAGGGTTATTAAAAATGGGCAACCCGAATAAAAACTTTAAACATTCAGAACATACTCGAAAAGTATCGATTGATGAAGTGATGAAACAGGGTACACACAAGGAATAACTGACCGATCCCGACAAAGGAGGGTGGCGTATGGCAATACGCCAAGGGAAGGCACCGCGTAAGCGGACGGGAGGGCTTTTTCTTTATAGAATTATAACAATCTTCAACGGGACATTTAGATTCACATTCTAATTCCTATAATCTCCAAAATGAAAAAAATCTTATTAATTGCTTCCATATTTCTCAATTTACTACTCATTTTCGTATTAGCTTATGCTGTACAAAGACTCGGCGGTCCTAATGCGATACTTTTTCGTATTCGTAATGGTGGAATCACTGAATCTTATCAGCATCGTACTCAAATTTTAGAAAACTTGACCATTGATAGCTCCCATATTGTTTTTCTCGGAAACTCCTTGACGGAGTATGGGGAGTGGCAGGAATTTTTTAATAATAAGAATATACGCAATCGAGGCATCGCAGGAGAATTTACCGACGGTATTCTGAGACGACTTGATCCCATCACCACTGGAAAACCCAAACAGGTTTTTTTAATGATAGGTATCAATGACTTGATTTTACATCGTCCGCCTCATATTTTATCAAATTATCGAGCGATTGTGGAACAAATAAGATCCAAAGCTCCAAAAACGGAATTGATCGTTCAGAGTATTTTACCAGTCAATAATGAGGTCAAAAACACCAGCTTATCTAATGAAGACGTGTTAGTTTTAAACGCAGGCATTCAAGAAATTGCCTCCGAATCTAACCTTAGATACGTAGATTTACACCAAAAATTTAAAGATGCTAACGGAAATTTAGATGCTAAGTACACCTTAGACGGCATCCATCTTAATCGGGCTGGCTATGAGCTTTGGACAGGAGAAATAAATAATCTGGTGGTACAATAATCTTTTTATCAACCTTTCCGAGCTGGGCAGGATAATTGTACCGTAAAAGTGTAGATTTGTGACCTCGTTTGGCAACAAGCCACGACGAGGTTCGTAATGAATAAGGTCTACTATCGAACAAATATGTTCAACTTTGGTAAACTCCTTTTGCATGTTAGTAGAATAAAAGGTTATTGTACCTCTCTTGACGCATAAAATTACGTTAGCGGGAAGCCAACTAGCCAATAGCTAATAGCCAACTAGCCCAAAAATGATTTTTAATAGTCTTGCTTTTTTTGTTTTTATTGGAATATTTTTTCCACTTTACTTCTCCCTCAATGGACGAGCAAGACTATTTCTTTGTTTAATTGCCAGTTATTTCTTTTATGGATGGTGGGATGAGCGATTCTTAGCCTTGGTGGCGTTTTCTACCTGTATTGATTACTTTGTCGGACTCAAATTAGATAAAACAGAAGATCAACCAACTCGAAAAAAACTACTTATCGCCAGTATGGTAGTCAACCTTGGCTTCCTAGGCTTTTTCAAATACTTTAATTTCTTTATCAAGTCTTTTCAGGACATGCTTATGGGTTTCGGTTATGATGGCTCCATGCATAGCCTGAAAATCATTCTACCAGTCGGTATCTCATTCTATACTTTCCAGTCGATGTCCTACACCATTGATGTTTATCGAAAGGAGATCGCAATCGAG
The DNA here is from genome assembly GCA_964645475.1 of uncultured Saprospiraceae bacterium. GTDB lineage: Bacteria > Bacteroidota > Bacteroidia > Chitinophagales > Saprospiraceae > JALZUU01. Next base: position 7,595 of record CAZYAC010000178.1, read on the forward strand.
AAAGACTTTATCCGATTTGCGACCTTTATATCTTTCTTTCCTCAATTGGTAGCTGGTCCGATTGTTCGAGCCAGTGATTTTTTACCACAATTTCAAAAAGACCGAGAGTTTTCCTGGGATCGGGTTACAGCAGGAACTGGTCAAATAATTTGGGGATTCTTTAAAAAGGTAGCCGTTGCAGATTCTTTAGCACCATTCGTAGATCAGTGTTTTGAAGCACCCGAAACCTTTGGTTCTCTCCATCTTTTGATAGGTGTGATCTTTTATAGTTTCCAAATCTATTGCGATTTTTCAGGGTATTCTGATATTGCCATTGGACTGGCTCGAATCATGGGCTTTGATTTCCCAGATAACTTTAAAAAGCCTTATTTTTCTAGGAACTATAGTGAATTTTGGACGCGCTGGCATATTTCATTATCGAGTTGGCTGCGGGATTATTTATATATTCCTTTGGGTGGAAATCGAGGAGGTACATTCGCTTCTTGGTTTATTTTACTCGTATTTATGATTTTGACGGTAATCCTCACTGGCTGGTGGTGGTTGGCGTTGATTTATATTTTAAGCTCAATTGGGACCTATTTTTACATGCAAAAAAGCGAGTATAATAATAAGAATGCCTATAATTATATGAATCTAATGAATACCATGCTTCTCGGTGGATTATGGCACGGAGCGAGTTGGGCATTTGTTTTTTGGGGATTTCTACACGGTTCTTATCAGGTGGTTCAAAGACTTGCTGGACCGATTTGGAATAAGATACTAGATGCCGTTAGCACGCCAAAATTTTTAAAAGATTGCTTAGCGATGGCCCTAGTCTATGCGTCTACTTGTTTTGCTTGGATTTATTTCCGTGCTCCAGACTTTGACATTGCTAGCCAAGTAATTATGGGGATCGCCTCATTAGAAGCGTTTAATTTTGGATCAGTAATTAATAAGTTTTGGGTCATCAAAGGCGTAATGGTCATTGGTATTCTTTTATTAGTAGAAATAATGGACGTTCGCTTGACGCTCTGGAAATTGATTCAGACGCAGCCGGCATTTAGAATTATAAGTTTTGTTTTATTATTATGGGCCATTGCCTTTTTTGGTTCCTTTGGTGCAAATTCCTTTATTTATTTTCAATTTTAGAAAATTGTGAAAAAATTATATTGGGTTTTTATTGTCATTTTATTGTTCTTTGCTGGGGACCGCCTTTTCGGTTGGGTGCTAAAGCAATTAACGGAAAAGAGTCAGTTTCGCTATTCCCGATTATACCAAGGGGAAGCCAAGGCAGATATTTTACTGGTTGGAAATTCACGTGGGCTAATTTTTTATCAACCTCATATCGAAAAAATAACAGGACAGAAAACCTTCAATATCAGTTATAATGGGATGCCAATCAATCTGGCGGAGGTTTTGGTGAAAGATTATCTTGAAAAATATCCAGCTCCAAAACAAATGATTTTGGACGTTTCTATGTGTGATCGTCTCAATAAATCACTAATCTCTGGATTCAATATTTATACCCCATATTCACCACGGATGTATGATCTTATCCATCAGAACGATACAACAGGTGCTGTCGCTGGAAAAATATTTCATATCTATAGATATAATAGCGAAATCTTCCAACGGTCTATGTTCTATCTAAATAAATCAGATGAAGATTGGTTACTTGATCGAGTTATTAACGATGGGATGGTGGCAGGAATCACGGATTATGTGCCCGATACGATCAAAATTGTACAACGGGATACTATAAAACCTGAAGATAGAAAAGAAAGGCTATTCAAAGGTGTTATGAATCAACTTGGCTCTATCGTAAGTGGTAATACAAATGGAGAAGACGAATATGTAATAGGTGTCATGGAACACTTAGCTGCCACGGTAAACTTTGCGAAAGAAAAAGGCGTTGATGTCCAATTAGTTATCAATCCATATTATCCACCATACCTCGATAAACTCGTTAATCTTGATTTGCTAAAGGCAGAAGCTGAAAAAGCTACTGGCATGAAAGTCCATGATTATTCAGGTGCTGTCATCGATCGAGAAGGCTTTGGGGATTACCAACATCTTAATAAAGCAGGCAGTCGTATCTTTTTGGATAAGCTGAAAGCAGATGGAATATTGAAATAGTAATTGCCACAACTATAAGCCTAATCGTTCACCCACTACTGTTTTGTAACTCCCTCCGATCGGAATTTCTTTATCACCGATCTCTACATCATGTGCCGTATAAGCGGTTATTTGATAGGTGTTTACAATGAAAGAACGATGTATTCTCAAGAAATTTTCAGGAAGTTTTTTTTCAAATTCACTTATTTTAAACTTCGTCATCGTACTAGTCTCCTTCGTGTGTATTCGCACATAATCTTTGATACTTTCGATGTATAGGATATCTTCAAAACTAATTTTGATATGTTTTTTATTGGCGTTAACAAATAGGTGATCAGAAGTCGGAGCTTTTGGCAGAATGGTTAGTGGAGTAGGAGCGGGTGATTCAATTTTTTGAATTTGGTTTTCATATTTTAGAACAGCTTTCAAAAAGCGAGTAAAGGTAATCGGCTTTACCAAATAGTCCACGATGTTTAATTCAAAACTCTCTACGGCATAATCTCGATAAGCGGTTGTAAAAATTACGCTTGGTGGATTTTGCAATGCTTTTACAAATTCTAATCCTGTTAGCACTGGCATTTGAATATCCAAAAACAATAAGTCAATTTTTTCTTTTTTTATCAATTCAAAAGCCGCTAGCGGATTCTGAAAAGTATCAACTAGTTCTAAGCTAGGCACCTGTTCCACATGCCTTTTGATTAGCTTAATGGCTAATGGTTCATCATCTATTATAAG
>CAZYAC010000179.1:0-10418 GCA_964645475.1 uncultured Saprospiraceae bacterium
CCGCACACGGGCGGAGCGGAACGGCGAAAGAGGTCATGTTAAAAGGAGCATTCAACTATATTGAAAAACCTTTTGATGTAGATCAATTGCTAAAGATGATTACTGATGCCTTGCAGCCTAGCCGTTTAGCTGTACTCGGCCCGAAGTCTAAGGTAAGCAAACCGAAGGGTCCAGAAATGATTGGTAGTTCACCTAAATTTATGGCCTTGAAAGAAGCCATTGCCAAGATCGCACCCACTGATTTTCGAGTTCTGATTAATGGTCCTAATGGTGCTGGAAAAGAACTGGTAGCGCGCTCCATCCATGATTTAAGTTCCCGGAAAAAAAAGAGATTTGTAGAAGTTAATTGTGCAGCAATTCCCAGTGAGTTGATTGAGAGTGTATTATTTGGGCATACCAAAGGATCATTTACTGACGCCAGAAAAGAGACCGTAGGATTGTTTCAGCAAGCCGAAGGTGGAACCATTTTTTTGGATGAAATTGGAGATATGTCGCTAAACGCCCAAGCTAAAATTCTACGCGTGCTTCAAGAAAACAAGATCACAAAAGTGGGCGGAGATCGAGAAATTAAAATAAATGTACGCGTCATTGCTGCCACCAATAAAGATCTCTCAGAAATGATTCAGGCAAAAACATTCCGAGAAGATTTGTTTTATCGGTTAGAAGAACTAGTCATTCAAGTGCCGTCTCTGAATGAGCGTAGAGCCGATATTCCTGAATTAGTCAATTATTTTGTTAAAGGAATTGCTGAACAGATAGGATGGTCTCAACCATTGATAGAAAAAGAAGCGATGGATGCCTTACAACAGTTAAATTATGCTGGCAATATTCGTCAACTACAAAATATCATTAAGCGGATGTTGGTCATGTCTGGTAAGCGGATTACGGTGATGGATGTAAACCGATTTGCTCCCCTTGTCGTAAGTCGACAAAAAGAAGTGATTGAATTAAATAATTTGGTCCAAAAAATGGGTGGTTTAGATGCAGCAATCACCTATATTCGGGCAAATTTTAAGGAGTAAGTCAGGCGAAACAATCCCTTTTTGAATTTAGGAGTTCAAATATCTAAATTCGTCCAATACATTACATTTTTTAATATTATAAAAGTGTATTATTGTCGCGATGATTTTATCAAAATATCTTTTAAATATATGCATATGAAACCCAAAAAAATTACACTAATTTATTTCTTTTTTACAATTCTGGCGGTAGGGACGATCTTTATGTCTTTTTCTAGTAATCCACCAAATGGGCGTACAGGTGCTCCCGGTGATGGACTATGTTCCGACTGTCATAATCAGAGCAACCCCCTGGGACTCGATGGAGAACTTAGCATGACTGGTTTTCCAACGGTTATCAATCCTGGAGAAACCTATTCTATTTCAGTAGTGGTCCGGAATAATAATGGGCTAGCGCAAAGAAATGGTTTTCAAGCAGTCATTCTCGATGGAGACAATAATAATATTGGCGATATCACGACAACTGGAGGAAATCCAACTACGGAAACGGACAGTGGTACTGGACGTGAATACGTAGAGCACCGACCTGCGATTGATTTTGCGAATAACGAAGTTAACTGGACTTTTAATTGGGCAGCACCCGACGGAATGGTCGGAGAAGACGTGACGCTTTATATCGCTTCCATTGTAGGGAATGGATCGAATGGTAACAGTAATGACCTTTTTATTCAAGATAATTTTACGGCTACGATCGAAAATACGGTATCAACAAATGATCTAGCAGCAATTGCTAAAATTGATGTATTTCCAAATCCAGCAAAAGAATTCTTTACACTGCAATTGGAAGGACCAGTCAGCGAAACGGTTAATATTCGTTTGATGTCAGCTACGGGTCAGATGGTTTATAGCCAAATCGATTTATCGCTAGCTAGCAGGACTGAAATCCCGGTAGCAGATCTACCTAGTGGAATTTATTTTCTACAACTCAACAGCGAAACCGCATCGACGGTACGTAGGGTAGTAGTGGAATAGAAGAAAATAATTCTTAAAATAAAAGCGCCACAGTTGATGATTCAGCTGTGGCCTTTTTTCTGTGGTTTTATTGTGGAGGTATCACAATTTCAAAAATTAATCAAAAATATAACGTACGCCAGCTCTCAAGCCAAGCATAGAATGCTTTTCTCTAAGTAGATTCTCATCGGTAGAAAAAACAGCATCAAAACGGAAGCTTGGAGATAAATGAATTTGGAAATTATCAGATAGATGATATGTAGCATGGAAACCTATAAAAGGTTGGATACCAATATTGGTTTTGAACCATTTATTTTCATCCTTTTTTAAATCATAAAATGCATCATTCTCTGGACTTGAAATTTCACCCGTATGTTTAGTGGAAATATTCGCATAAATACCACCTTCCACTCCAATAGACCAAGGAGCGTACTCCCATTGATAACCAACGATGATGGGTATGTCAATTAGATGTACGTAATTATAATGTCTTTTTGTAAATTCTGTGGTCGTCGTCACGGGAATCATCCCCATAATTGAGTCCCGTTGTCCTGTGACGGTGTTAATGATAATTTCTCTTATTCCTACCATGGAGTCGGTGGTGATTAATGATGAATTAGCACTAAATAGACTTGCAATACGCGTATACTCGGCACCACTCCGTAGATAAAAACCATTTTTAGTATGGACAGATACCTCGAAGCCGAAATGTAGCGTCTCGAGTCGTTTTTCAGATGTATTCCTTTCGGCGGCATAATTAAGTCCTATCGAATCATTTAAAGAAAAATTAGTAGTTGACCTACTGACTCCGCCATAAAGACCCAAGCCTAGTCTAATGTTTTTTCTAGACCTCTTGGATCGATCTAACTCCTTTTTTTTCCTATCGATATCATCTTTTTGATCATCCTCGTCATTAGTAGCTTCGTCAATTTTTTGTGCTAATCTAGGTATTGTAAGCACTTTGTTTTGACTGGTAACGATATAGTTTAAAATATTTAGCAAAGGTAAGTTGGTTGATGATGAGATTCCTACTAAGAATGGAATTTCTAGTTTTTTGGAACTGCTTTCCTCTCTTGTATCGGTAGGAGCCTGTTTGTAAGAAGTAGGCGTTTTTGTATTAGTAACGTTAGCAATTCCTATTTCGCTTTTAATATTTCTATTAATCGAAGTCGCTATTATCGGTGGGATTGTTGATACGGCAGTAGATGTGCTAGTAGTATTTGAGTTTGTGATATTTCTGGTCGTAGCATTGTTCGGGTTTTTCACTTTCGTGGAAGTATGATCCGTTTTTGCAATAGGATTAGCACTTTGGTTGGTCGTCGCATTAAGCGATAACGGTGTTGATGGTTGTTCCAAATTATTTTGTTCTACGTTATGTTTTTTCTCAGTAATGTTATTGATGGTTGTTTGATTAACTTCATTGAGGTCCTTCGTATCTGTTGAATCCTGTTGGTTATAATTAAAAAGACTGATGGTTAAAATACCCGCTAAGAGACCGAATAGGAAAAACCAGATGATCCTTCGGTTGTCTTTTTCTTTTTTTACATGCGGGTATACGTTGGCCCATAGCAAATCCGTATCGACCTCAACTTCATGTCCATCGAATTGTTTCCGTGTGTATTTTTCGAATTCCGTATTCATATTCTAAGTCTAATTTTTCCTTCTTTGATTAAAATTTTTTTCAGCGAAGCACGTGCTCTAGTAAGTTGAGAGCGAGAAGTACTTTCTGTAATGTCGAGCATCTCACCAATCTCTTTATGGCTAAAGCCTTCGATAGCGTAGAGATTGAAGATGGTGCGGTAGGAATCAGGAAGTTTGTTGATTCCTTCCATTAATTCTGCGGCGGCCATGTTTGCGTATGCTGTAGGTTCAACCTTATTATCCGGTTGATCTTCAATGGTGTAAAGCTCGTTTTTAAAACTTTTCCTTCTAAAATATTTAATCGCGATATTGATAACAATCCGTTTCATCCAGCCTTCAAAACTGCCTTGTTCTTTATAGTTGGAGATCGAATTCAAAATTTGAATTAAAGCTTCCTGTAAAATATCTTTTGAAGAAGATTGATCTTTAGTGTACCGTCTACTCACCGCCATTAAAAGCCCTGAGTACTGTACGACCAGTGCTTTCTGAAATCGAGGATCTTGCTTTTTACAGCCTCGTATTATTTCTTGTGGAGTGTATTTTTTCAAATTGAAGGTTTTTCGTATTAAGTCTAATTTTAGTTCTTTAGTTACCGGCGGAGTCATGGCCAAACTCGACCGGTATCCTGGTGCTTTAATGCACAGTGTATTTAATCTCTAAGTATGCTAAATTCGATATCAATTTCTTTGGTTACATTACTTGATGTTCCCGTGTCGAAAAATTCTAAAGTACCACTAATTTCTCCAGTAACGAGCTCCCCAACATTTCCAAAAGTCTGTAGATCAATTTGTGAATAGGTACAAGTAGATCCCCACCAATATCCACAGTTATAGGTTAATTGACCTCCACTGGTTGAAGGCGTTCTTATCGAACTATCCCTGACGTCGTCATTAATATAAGAATGTGGACCTCCTATACCATTCGCTAAAGTGATCGAAACATTTTGAGATGTTCCGGGAATTGAGCCTGAAAGCCATAGTGTATCAGAGGAACCATAACGAAGGTTTACATTAGGAAAGGTGGTTTCAACACCATCGACGGTTGTGGTCAGCCATTCAGGTAAAAGATTGTCACAAGCGGTGATGGTTCCTAGGTCTAGCGGATTAGTAATAGGATAAGTCGTCTCATTACTAAACATCAGATCGTCAATATTACCTGCTAAAGCGGTTAGCTCCGTTTGGTTATTACAATTTATAAGCGTTGTTGAAAAATTGCTTCCGTCGTCAATATAATAGTTGTATACATTGCCACTCAACATAATTTCTACCCAACCATTCGTAACAGGATTACTAGCACAATCTAGTATGGTGGCAGTTATATCAATTTCTCCAGTTGGATTGGAGGAGGTAAAGATTCCCAGATTCTCACATACCGACGTATCGGGGTTAAAAGGTATTGGGCCAAGCGTCTCCGTTAATAATTCAGTACAGTACCAGTTTTCATAAACGGTCATTTCGAGTAATTCGTTAGTAGCCACTTTTCCAGAAAATTCACCGTCACTATTTGTCCAACCCCATCCTGCTGTGCCACTCGAAAGAATCGTTATTTTTATACCGGCATTAGCTATTGGAGATCCTGTAGGACTGAGTATGGTGCCACATACCTTGGTAATTTCAAATGGTGCATCACAATTCCAAAAAGAAAAATGCGCCACTTCTCCTACATATTGATTTCCTTGTAAAGTAGCACTACCTTCGACCACCCATAACCCAAAGGTCTCGTTGAAATACCAAAGTGGGATTTCTGTAGACGCATTACTAAGTAGTTCATCAGGAACCGGAAATGAAAGCGTGGCCTTTTTACCGTTGCCAAGGTTAAGTGCTGCTCCATTATTAGCTTCTAATTCTACCGCCATCATACCGAAGGAGGCTAAAGCGACTTCTTCCATTGCATTTCCAATGCCTTGGACACCACCTGGCATTAATCCTTGCAAACCACCTGGCATAATCTCTTGTAAATTGGTGGCAGTTGGGTCGATCCAACGAGCGGCTACTTCAACTATTCCTTGATAAAGATCACCATTATTGTCAATGATACTGTTGGCTGGAAAATCAATACTGATGTCATCAGAATTAGCAATAAATGCTCCTTCGCTAGCAATGAAGGTTCCAATATTGCTTTTATCGAGTAACGTGATTTTTACATAATTGACAGAACCACCATCAGGAAAAAATCTATTGGAGCCGGCGAAAAAGCCACTCTTGTTGACCTCTACATAAGTGCCTAATTTGTTCATGGTGATATCTTTAAAAACGAACCGGCCTTTTTCATCTGTACTAGTATTGTTACCATCGAGCGTAACATTGGCATTGGCCACGGCAATACCTGTTTCATCATAGACCTCTCCAACCAGCGTAGCTACGACTTCAATTACCGCTGGGTCATAATCTATCGTTGTTATCCTAGGGTCCTCAATCGAAATAGTGGATGTTAAGTCTTGCTCTATATTTTTGCGACAAGCAAAGAGGGTGAGAAGCATGAATGTTAAAAGAGCAATTTTTTTCATTGTTTTATATTTATACCTTCCATGAGAAGTTTTTGTTAATTAAGTTTAATTTTCATAGCTGGGAGTTTTAAACTCCCTATTTTTTTGTTGTAGTAGGACGCGTCTACTTATATATTCCAATTAGAATTGAATTCGCTGCATGGAGCCTTGTTTTTTTATGAAAAAATCGATCTGAGGTTGATTTATGAGAGCAGGTCCAGCAAAATCGTTTCGTAGGCTAGTTTTGAAAGTATCAGCTAATGCGGATTGATAATTTGGTAGGGTAGGCGTAGAATAGGCGTAGAATAGAATAGATGAGATAATAGAGAAGCGACACAGTTGAATCATCAACTGCGGTATTTTTGGTTAAGGATTATCTAAATATTTTTTTAACTACAAATTCCCCAACAACCAATCTCTTTCTGTCAACACAGGTTCGCTTTCAATGGCCACGCGTAATTTTTCACGTTCTCCTCGATCACCAGGAGGTAAGGATAATTCTTTTTTTACAAAACTAATGATATTGCTAAAATTAAGACGGTGATAATCACTGACTTCTCGTCGTCGAATAAATAGTCGAAAATTATTGAGATGAGAATCTAATAAGTCAAAGGCTCCGGATTCGTAGTAAATTTTTAATAGCAAGGTTCTCGTAATTAGTTGATTGACTAAATCGGCTGGTTGAAAGGTGTTTAAATGATAGATGGCCTGATCGTAATTTTTCCGATCAAATTCTAGTCGAGCAAGGTTAAATTTGACCGTATCGACACGATAGTTTTCTGCTAGCTTAGATTTATATTTTTCAATAAAATGCTCCACTTCTGTGTATTTCTTCAAACGCAACCCAGCCGCCACTACATTGTCAAAAGTGAAACGAGATAGTTGACCATTTTCCATCAGGATTTCTGTTTGTAATCCTTCTTGGAATAGTTTCCAACCTTCTAAAATAAATTCAGTATTTCCTTCATTTAGTTGTCGGATACAATAGTTGATGGCTGCTCGGTAAAGATTTTTTAATTCATCTTGAGGAAAATTTTCTCGGTGCTTAGAGAGTAAAGTCCGGAATTTTTTAAAATAGTCTTGATTGTTTTTTTCTGTTAAAAATAGGTAACAATAATAGTATAATGATACTGCTGGAACTTTCAGCGTCGGACTATTTTCTAAACTATGCACCCAAGCATTTAATAAACCAAAATCGTAATCGGTCTTGAATACCGCTCGATGCGATAATTGAGTACAGGCATGTCGTAGTTTACGAGATAGATAGAGAATATCCATGGTGTCCCCAATCTCTTGTAAATTTAAATCACCCGCTCGTCGGTTGGCCGTTTGAAACATGGCGGTTTCCGATTGAAAACGCAATTGATCGTCATAATAATCTGGATTTCGAAGCGGCTGTTTGGCTTGTAATTTTTGGATTCGTTGGGCTGTTTTTCGAAAATGTTTTTCTCGATTCCGTTGTCGAAACCAGCGTAGTAATAATAAATTTCGTTCGGTGCCATCCGTTTGGATGATCGAAGTAGTTAAATACGTTTCGACCACTTTATGTAAATCACTCATGGTACTACGTAATTTTTGGTCATCAAACGTTTCATTGGGATAGACCAAATCATATAACTCCGCTTTTGTAGGAAAGGGTTTTTTCTTATACAGACAATCAGCATAAACGTTAAATAGCTCCGCTAGGTCTGTTCGGTGAGTGACAAAAGGGGAGCGAACATACTTTTTTAACTGGCGGATTTCGGCCTTTTTCAATCCAAGCAATAAATCTGGTAGTAAAATTGGCAAAACATTGAATTTTTATTTCCACAAAATATTTTTATATACCTATATAAAATTAAATGAAAAATACCAAATATTTGATAATTATTTCCACAAATTGAGAAAAATGACCTTGGTTTAACCTCATATAAGTTGAATATTTGTATAGCGTTAATTCTAATTGAAAATAAATTGAATATAATCGGCCTTCGGCCCTCAAAAAATAGGATATGAAAAATACGATAACTTCTTACGGTGTATTAATTTTCTTACTGATCTTAAACACGACCCTTCTAACTGGTCAAAGTGTGTTTAATTTAGAAGGAAATGTTTTTTATGATGAAGTGACGGATTGTGTTAATGTGAATGAATTGAATCTGGAGAACTGGATTGTTGCGGTGATGAGTACCACAGATACGGTATATGCTCGCACGGATGAGAATGGAAATTACTTTACGGGACTTAACCCAGCACAAACCGGAGATTCCATTGATGTGGTGGTAAGTATTTCTCCACCCAGTCTTTACTGGGATGTTTGTGAAAATAATGTGGCAGTTACCTTGATCGAATTTACGATAACGACGGTTGATTTTGCAGCACGATCTCTTGTTGATTGTTCCATTATAGACGCATTTATTAGTGCCGTGGGTGTAAGACCCTGTGAAGACAATGTTTTTGTGATTGACTATTGTAACCATGGTACGATTCCGATTGAAGATGCGACTTTTGAATTAACGTTAGACGATGACCTTAGTTATGTGTCTTCACCGATTCCACCCTCGATGATTGATGGCCAGACCATAACTTGGGAAGTTGGAACATTGCCAAGCAATAGTTGCGGACAAATTCCCATTGTTGCTTTTACGGACTGTGATTCCGTGGCCATTGATGACATCCTTTGTTTGGACCTAAGGATTACCCCAGATACGGTTTGTCTGGCGGCGATTCAAGCAACGTCATGGTCGGGTGCATTATTGGAGTTAGATTATACTTGTGATAACGATAATTTGACTTTTAATATTACCAATACGGGAACAGGTAGTATGACCAATGCGTTGGATTATATCATTATTGAAGATGCTATTTTACGAGAACAAAATAACTTCAACCTACTGCCGGGTGAAACCTTTGATACTCCAGAGTTGCCAGTCAACGGAGCAACCTATCACATTCTCGCTCCGCAGGAGCCGGGAGCTCCAGGTGTGCCTTTACTGTCGATAAGTACTATGAATTGTATGAACGGACCTGGTGACCTGAACAACCAAATTTCACAAAATAATGGTGATCCATTCCATATAACTTTTTGTCCGGTAGTAGTTGGTTCTTACGATCCCAATGATAAAACCGCGTATCCTGCTGGTTTAACTGAAGAACATATTATTCCTTCTAATACAGAATTACAATACACGATCCGTTTTCAAAATACGGGAACCGATACGGCTTTTAGTGTGGTATTACTGGATACCTTGAGTAGCCTTCTAAATCCAGCAACGATTATTACAGGAGCTTCCAGTCATCCTTATACTTGGGACTTGACCGAGCGTGGTATTTTAACTTTTAATTTTACGGATATTGCTTTACCGGATAGTCTAACCAATCCCGCGGGCTCACAAGGATACGTGACTTTTACCATCGATCAACAACGGAACTTAACAGGAGGAACGATCATTGAAAATACGGCAGCCATCTACTTTGATTTTAATGCGCCGATTATCACGAATACCGTATTTCATACCATCTTTGATGATCTAGAAATAGTAACTGGAACCATCCAAACAGCTGCCCCAGAAACAGCGGTCACATTATTCCCCAATCCCATGAAGGACGGTGCATGGTTGAATATAGAAGGAGTAGATCTGGCTACCGAACCGATGGTGGTCACCTTATATGATGCAACGGGACGAATAGTGTATAGTGTATCAGGGAATGATCGAGTTTGGTTACCACGAAAAAATCTAACTCCGGGTATGTATTTCTTTACCATAACTAATGCGCAAGGATGGTTGGCTAGTGGAAAATTGATGGTGGAGTAGAAAGCAATTTATTAACAAGTATATATTGAAACGGAATGGTCGAAGGCTGTTCCGTTTTTTTTTATGGTTTATGTTTTTATTTTGGTTATTAGTTAAGATAAATTAGCACTTAGTAAAAGTGAAATTTTCACAGAATGAATGTTAGTCTTTTTTCCTCCGAATTTCGCCTAGCTCTTTGAGTTTATCGTATTCGCTATCCGTCAATCTTATCCAGGAAAAATAAAACAATATGATCAATAGCATAAGAATAAGGTTCACTAAAACTAAAAAAGCGTTCTCCTGAGGGTTTAATTTAATAAAGAAATAGTTCATAGAAGGAAGGAGCAAAATTAAATTCAACATCCAACCACGGCAGATTCTCATCCGGCTTCTTCCGTAAAGAATCATTTCTGCCAAGGGAGAATTTTCTAAAAATATTAATGATTTATCTTCCAGTATTTTATTTCGATCTGGATAGTATTTCTGTCTGATTTTATTTCCTTGCCAGGTGAATAAACTATCTGCTATTCGATCGGCTACGATTCCCAG
>CAZYAC010000180.1:0-10409 GCA_964645475.1 uncultured Saprospiraceae bacterium
TATTGGTTTTTGAACCAGATAGATGGCTATACATATTCACTTTACCAATTCCATTCAGGTTGCCATTTTCAGTGAAATACTCTTTGGCTTTTTTATTTCTACGGGTTTTACCCTTGAATTGCTTAAGGTATTTTTTCCAAAGATTTTCAGCAAATTTTCGCTGGGTATCTGGTAAATCCAAGGTCAGTGAATTATAAATTCCGGCACTCATACTTTTCTCTTGTTCAGAAATTTGTCCGGATAGCACACTAAGAGAAATTAGGAAAAGAAAAACGGTAAAGATATTTTTCATCACGTTTGTTGTTTGGTTTAGAATCTCGCATCATTTTTGATGCCTTACTTCGTTAGACTTTATTCTAAAATAGTCTATTAGGCATTTTAATAAAAATTTTGGAAATAAGGGGAATATTCCACCGATTTAACCGATATTTAAGACACTTAAGCGCAAATTCTTTGCTCATGAACCATATTAAGATCATTATCCTACTACTATTCTGCTTTGGAAATACGGTAGTATTTGGCCAAAAAGCCCAGTTTAAGAAGGCTGACAAGGCTTATAAAGCCAAGAATTATTCAGAAGCCATTCCACTCTACGAAGAAGGATTGGCCATTAAGGATAATCTAAGTAGAAAAACAAAATTGGCAAATAGCTACCGAATGATCAATCAACTGGAAAAAGCCGCTACGCTTTTCCGCGAAATCGTTCGAGATCCTAAAGCTAAATCAGTTACCTATTTTTACCTCGGTGAATCACTCATGGGGGCCGGAAATTACGATGAAGCCAAATACTGGTTTCAACAATATCACACCAAAGAACCCGAAGATCAAAAGGCGCTCCTCATGATCGCTGCCTGCAATCAAGTAAAAGATGTAAAATCTATCTTTCCTGATATGGGCGTTATTCCTTTTGCGCACAACTCGGATGTAGACGACAACGCTCCCATCTTTTGGAATAATCAAATCCTCTTTTCTTCTGATCGAAATCAAGGTATCAAATTATTAAAACAAAAATCCGGCGTGACCGGACGAGACTATATTCAGATATATAGTTCTACCGAAGGAAATAATTTTGATTATTCCAATCCTAAATCTTATTCCGGAAAGGTCAACGAACTAAATAAAAACAGTTCCAACATTACCATTTCTCAAGATGGCACTCGAGCTATCTTTAGTCGAAACAGTAAAAATGCAAACAAAAAAAATACACACACCATTCAGTTGTTCGAAATGGAATCCACGGATGGAAAAAAATGGAAAAATGTAAAAGAAGTTGACTTTTCAAACAATGCCTATAACTTCATGCACCCAGCTTTATCTCCTGATGGCAAAACTTTATTCTTTGTATCAGACAAAGGCAGTGGACATGGTGGTACCGATATCTACGTTTCTACTTATAAAAAGAATAAATGGTCTCGGCCGGTAAATCTCGGTCCGGTTATAAATACGGATGCCAATGAAGGTTTTCCATTTTTTGATATAGATGGAAAACTGTTTTTCTGTTCAAAAGGTCATGCTGGATTTGGTGGTTTTGATATTTTCTTTTCAACTCAAAATCCGGAAACAGAACAGTGGGATGTGCCCATCAATGTCGGTACACCCGTCAATAGTCCCTCGGATGATATTTCCATTTTTATCGATCAAGAAACGCGTCGAGCACTCTTTACTTCTTCGCGCGACGGCGATGATGACGATATCTATTTAGGCTGGCTCGACGGAATTCCAAACGAATTAAAAGAAACAGAAATCGTAGAAACAGCAATTGAGTCAAAAGTCATCGTAGAAACTCCAACTGTTGATCCAGTCGTAAACACCTCCACTGAAGTAGAAGCAGTAGAAACGCCTGCAGAAATAGTAATTGAAAAACCGACAGAAATCGTTGAAGCACCAGAAACAACTGAAGTGGAAATCAAAGCACCAGAAATCGTTGAATCAGAAGTTGAATCAGAGGCCATCATAGAATCACCAACCGCTGACCCAGTCGTGAACACCACCACTGAAGTAGAAGCAGTAGAAACACCTTCAGAAATAGTAACTGAAACACCGACGGAAATCGTTGAGGCACCAGAAACAACTGAAGTAGAAATAATAACACCTACAACTACTCCAGTAGAAACACCTGAAAAACCCGTAGAAGCGCCACCTGCTCCATCAACAGATTTAGTTATCGAACCTACTGTAGTGGAAGAAATTACAGAAACGATAGAAGCAACAGATATCGATCTACCCGCTTCACCAACAGCACAACCGGTCCAAGTTTCCGTTACCGAAGAAATCATCGAAACGGCTACCGAGGTACCGCCTGTCACCACAGATAAAATTCCAACGCCCGAAGTAGTTCCTGAAACAACCGTCATCGAAACCACAGAGTCAACCGAAGAAGTCATCAAAAAAGAGGTAAAAGAAGAAATACCAACCGTGGAAAAACCCACCGTTCCGAATACCCCTAAGGTGGCGCCTCCTCCCAAACCAACCGACGAAGAAGTACCAGCACCACCGCCAATTCCTTCTTCTGAAAATAATCCAAAAGGAAACTCTGTTTCAAGTACGATGATACAGCGAAGCAGTTTTTCTACACTAAAAAAAGACTTAAAAAAGAAACGGTCTACTGCCGGAAAAATTTATCGATTAAAAAACATCAGCTATGATCCAGGTGGATATCTAGTTGACAAAGCACATGGAGCAGCCCTAAACGAAGTTTATAAATTGATGACTAAAAATAAAACCATCACCATCAAACTAGCCAGCCACACCTATAGTGTAGGTAACGACCAGACCAATCTAAAGCTTTCAAAAAATCGAGCAAAACGTGCCGCTAATTATTTGGTTGAAAAGGGAATTGATGCAGAACGAATTTTTGCAGTCGGATACGGAGAAGAACAAATTCTCAATCACTGTACCAACGGAGTGGCTTGTACGCAAGCACAACACGCCAAGAACGAAAGACTAGAAATTCAAATCATGGACGAAACACATTAGAACTTTTTTACGGCCTTAAGATCGTCAATACTTTTTCCAAAACAACACATCTAACGGGGGTAGTTCCTAAATATTCTCCATCCACTTCCACATCCGTTGCCACTTCTCCAACCGTCTCAATGTTCACTTCTTTGGTTTTAAAAATATTCACCTGCGAATGCTGCGGGATCGTTCCATTATAAAAACGCCAACTATTAAAAATAATATTCCATTTACTTAATGGTCCTGCCACCGTTAGGGCAAGTAGTCCGTCATCAGGAATAGCATGCGGAACAAACTGCATACCGCCACCAGAGTAACGGCAGATTCCAATATTAATGGTATAAAAATGATCCGTTATTTCCTGATCGTCGAAAATCACCTTTGCGGGACGTAATTGATATTTAAAAAGTTCTTTCAGCGTCATCCAAAGAAAGCCTATTGCATTAGAAAAATCTTTTTTTTCAGACATCCTTTTACACAAATAGCCATCATACGCCAAACCAGCCACATTGGTAAAATAGCGTTGTCGTTCTGTTCCATCTTTAAAATAAGATAAAAGACCAATGTCTTGTTTTATTTTATTTGCTTTGGCTATCTGTGGAACCCATTGACGATAATCGGTTGGGATTTGGTGGGTCCGACTCCAGTCATTTCCTGTACCCATTGGAATTAGGGTATATTCGATGCGTTCGGTAGGTATATTTTTTTGTAAAAAAATTCCGTTAATCACTTCGTTGTTAATTCCATCCCCGCCAATAGCAATAATCTTACGAAAACCACGAGCAGTTCCTGCAGCCACCAAATCAGGTGCGTGATTTCGGTGTTTTGTGCGGACCATCTCATAATTCATTCCAGCAGTATCTAATAGTTTTTCGATCTTCGGCCATACCTTTTCTGCCCGACCATTAGACGCCATTGGATTAAGAATAATATACCATTCGGGTTTTTTCATTGTCAAATCTAGCGATTAGTAGAGAAAACCAGCATGCTCATCTTAATTTTTTCTCAATTTTGATAAATAAAAATTACTTTTGACCTATCTCCTTAAAAAATCAGGAACAAGTATATGAATATTCTTAGTTTAAAAAATGTGGTCAAGACCTATCAGGATCACATCGCCGTCAATGATATTAGTTTTGATATGCCGGAAGGATGTATCTTTGGTCTATTGGGTCCTAATGGGGCTGGAAAAAGCTCCATCATTCGAATCATTACCACGATTACTCAAGCAGACTCAGGTACGGTATTCCTCAATGGGGAACCGCTCAATAGCTCCCACCCTTCGCAGATTGGCTACATGCCCGAAGAACGGGGCCTTTATAAAAAAATGGAAGTGGGCGACCATCTCATGTATCTAGCGCAACTCAAAGGATTACCCAAAGCCGATGCCAAACAGGCCATTGATTATTGGTTTGAAAAATTTGGTATTCAGGATTGGTGGAGCAAGAAAGTGGAGGAACTCTCCAAAGGAATGCAACAAAAAATCCAGTTTATTTCTACCGTTATTCACAAACCTAAACTCCTAATTCTTGACGAACCTTTTTCAGGATTGGATCCTATCAACGCTAATTTGATTAAGGACGAGATTTACGAAATGAAAAAACAAGGTATCAGCATTATCTTTTCTACCCACCGTATGGAACAAGTAGAAGAGATTTGTGAACATATCGTATTGATCAATCAGGGTAAAAATGTTTTGCAGGGTACGGTCAAAGATGTCAAAGATCAGTACAAGGAAAATAAATATGAATTTAAATATGAAGGCGAACTTCCCGCCGACTTTAACGATCATGGAGATGTGGTAAAAGAAACGCCAGGCAGTGTGATCATTCAATTGCAAGAAAACGAATCGTCGAATGATTTTTTAAATTATCTACTACGTAATAATGTCAGAATTCAAAGTTTCAATGAAATTCTTCCGACGCTTAACGAAATTTTTATTCGCAAAGTAGGCGCTCTTACGGCTTCTCAAGAATAAGTTTTTAAAACTAAAATAAAACGAAATCAACAATATGAATAAGCTTTGGCTCATCATCAAACGGGAATATTTGACCCGGGTAAAAAAACGCTCTTTTATTCTAGCAACCATCTTGACACCTTTGGCCTTTGGGCTGTTTATGGTGATCGTCTCCGTTATTTTTTCTTACGAAAGCGACGACCTCAAGCGGATTGCTATTCTGGATAAAGAAAGTATTCTTACGTCTATCAGCGATGAAAATAATTTAATTTTCAAATTTGAAGATGCTTCGCTAGCGGAGTTAAAGGAGACTTACGTCGAAAAAAACTACGACGCCATCATGGTCATTCCGCCTTTAAAAAATTTACAGGATACCCGTCTGACCGTCTTCTATTATTCAGAAGATCCACCGGGGTTGGATATGCGTTTTATGATAGAAAATAAATTACAAAAGAGCATTCGTAAATATAAAATTACAGCACTTAATCTAAACGCTAAAGAACTCGAATCGCTAGACACCAAGGTATCTATTAACCCCGAACCGATGGACGAATCTAAGGCAGACGTTTCGCCTATGGCGGCCGGTGTTGGTGCCGCAATTGGTGGCGTGATGGGCTTTATCATGTATATGGCTGTTTTTATTTACGGTAATATGGTGATGCGTTCGGTCATGGAAGAAAAGACCAGCCGAATCGTAGAGGTAATGATTTCTAGTGTCAAACCTTTCCAGCTAATGATGGGAAAAATAATCGGCGTAGGGGGGGTCGGATTGACGCAGCTGATCATCTGGGCGATTTTGATTCCTATCATTTCTATCGTGGTCCAAGGTATTTTTGGTTTTGATACGAATAGCTCGGCAGAAATGAGTTCCGCTGCATCACAGATCGATCCAGATGATATGCAAGCGATGGCCGCACAGATTATGACAGAGATCAAAGCACTCAATTGGTGGGCTATATTTCCGCTCTTTTTATTCTACTTCCTTGGTGGATATTTCTTATACGCTTCTTTGTTTGCTGCCGTAGGGTCTGCTATTGGAGACGATCTAGGAGAAGGACAATCTTTGACCTTACCAATTACAATTCCTGTTATTCTTGCATTGTATATTATGATGGTCGTGATCAAGGCACCGCAAAGTAGTCTGGCCACTTGGTCTTCTATCTTTCCGTTTTTCTCTCCCATCGTGATGCCCTCTCGGTTGGCCTTTAATCCACCGTTGTGGGAGATTATCGTATCCGTTCTAGTCCTAGTCGCTACCTCTCTATTTTTTGTGTGGCTATCCGCTAGAATATACCGAATTGGAATTTTGATGTATGGAAAGAAAGCTTCGTTTAAGGAGTTGGGGAAATGGTTGTTTTATAAGGGATAAAAAGCTTTTTATCTTTTATCTTTAACATAATTAATACTTGATACTTCATTTTCTATTGGATAAACAATCTCGTTTAAAATGGAGTACATTTGCTTGGCGAGTATCTGTCTATCAAATGCCTTTGCAAGTATTAAACCTCCTTTTTGAAAAATTTTATACTGTTTTTTATCTTCATAGATCAGGTCTAATTTTTCTAAAAAATCTCTTTTATTTTCTGGTTCAAATGCAAGACCAGCATTAAATGATTCTACCACTTTTTTTGCCTCTCCTTCTACCCCCAAAAGGATCGGCTTTGCCATCGCTGCATTTTCAAAAATTTTGGATGGTAAGACTTTTTTGAAGGTATCTTTCTTTTTCAGTGGAATTAGCGCAATGTCAGCAATATTAATATGTTTGGGTACTGCAGCTTTAGGAATAGCATCCAACATGGTCACATTTGTTAATTCCAAGTCTTCTAATTTTTTGACTAGTCTTAGTTTCATAGCTCCATCCCCTATGAAGAGGAAATGTATTTTAGGATTCTTGACCTCTTTTGCAGAATTTAATATAAAGTCTAAATTATGCGCCATGCCATGGGTACCAATATAAGCCACTATAAATTTATTTTCCAGTCTGTATTTTTTAATCAATTCTTGATCTTTCTCTACTTGTTTGAATTTGTATAAGTGAACGCCATTCTTGATGATATGAATATTTTCGTTTTTAGCACCACAAGCATGAATCCTTTCCTTAAATGATTCGGTTACCACTACAACCTTGGTGGCTTTTCGATATAAAAACATGACCAACTGATCTAGCAGTTTTAGCATTCGACTTTCTTCCATCGCCCCAACGGCTTTGATAGATTCAGGCCACAAATCTCTAACTTCCATTACCCAAGGTTTGCGTTTGCATACAGCTGATAGATAACCGGCAACGGCGGTAAATAGTTGAGGTGAGGTAGCCACTATAACATCTGTTTTAACAAATAAACTAGCAAGAAAACCAGAGATACAAAAACTTAGATAATCTAATATTCTTTTAAACAAACCCCGGTTTGGCGTAATATAACTCCAGACTCTAATCACTTTTATACCATCCATCATCTCCACCTGATGCCATTTATTTTTATAGCCCGGATAGACTTCTCCTTTAGGGAAATTGGGTGCACAGGTAATGACTGTTACCTCTGCTCCTTGTCTCAACCATTCAATACAATGTTCGTAAGTACGAGTGGCAGGTGCATTACTTTCTGGTGGGAAATTATCAGTCAAAAATAGAATTTTCATATCAACACTAGTTTCGTTTGTAGTTTCTTATCAAATTCAATGATTACTTGCATCGCTGTTTCGGTTTTATTAAATCCACTAGCATGTTGATAAGTCGTTAAACTCACTACTGCTTTATCATCAAAAAGTATATGTCCAAAACTTCCTTTGATGGATTGTTCGTTTAAAGTTACCTTGAGGATAGGATGAAAGTGTAAATAAGCTTTTCCACTTTGGTTTCCAATAATTTCGTCTTCAATCAAAATTTCATTTTCCAAAAGCGTAAATCTTCGATTGTGGTAGCAATTGATATCTTTGTAGCCATCATGAGTAGCACTTATTTGGTTTTCAGATTCTTTTAGGTCTGTAATTTTTGCTCGCTTGGCAACTCGAAAACCTCCCCAAACATTTGATTGATTTTTTCCACCTATCACTACTGTGTTATGAGCTTCGGTAGAGCGTTCTTTTTGTCTTTTTCCATTTTTTTCATAGGTAGATATTCCGGTATCGACGATCAAGGGTTTGGCTTGGTGATATAAGACAAAGTTGAACGTATCGCTATGGGCATGACCAGGAATATAATCTGGTCCTATGTTTCCAACATCAACAATCACTTCATAATTAAGATTGGTAAACTTACGGTAGCCACTCTCGCTCAAAGAAATAACACTCGATTTTATAGACAATTTGTTTGCATAATCAAATAAGGAATCAGGTGTCGGCGCAATACAATTTGTACTATCGTTGAATTGCGGAAAATCTCCGTTTGAAAATTGCATTTCTTTCATCCATCCCAACATCTTCGTTGATTTTTCAAGTAATAAATTCAACAATTCAGATTGATCAAAAACTTCATTATGCTTCAATAAATTAATACTATCCAATATTCTAAATAAGATAATCTGATGATACATTGGACTTAATTCAAAATGACCACCGTCTCTTAAAATTTGCTCCTTAAGTTCTTGTTGGATTATCGTTTGAGCTTTTTGGAATAAATTAAGGTTCCCTAAATAGTAGGCACTAAATAATAGACCGAATCCATTTTCTAATAAATGATTGCCCATTAAATGATATTCAATTTTACGAGCCAATAAGTGAGCTTGATTGCAAATAGAATCTCTAACCTTATCATCTTCAATACTATGTTTCACCAAAAATTTTATCCAAAATATTAAGCGTAACGAAACAGGATATGCTTCCATTCCGTCTTTGATAGACCATTCATTATCTATAAACTGATGTATTAAATCAAGACCTTTTTCTTTGGAAAAATCCTCTTGTAAGAGATACTCAAAATAATTTAAATTGTATGTCCATAGCTTTCCATGGTCTAAAAAATTCCAATCTATTTTTTTTTCAAAAGAATAATGAAGATTTAAGAACTGAAATGAATTCGCCTCTAAGAATGAAGTATATGATGAAATAGTTGTCATCATTTTCAAGATCGAATTTTCAGTACGCTCTTTATTTAAATTACGGCTTTTCGTTTTCAAGGTAGGTTGATAAACCAAGTAGCGAATACGATACTTAATCTGCTTCCATTTAAGGTATTTTAGCGTATGATAATATTTTGATAATTGATCAAGCATTCATTTCCTCTTGAAAAAGGTCGTTAATAGTTTTTACAATTCTATTAGCAGCTTTTCCATCCCAAAATGGAGGAATCGTAAAATCTTGTTTTTTGCTATTTATCGTTTGTAGAAATGTATCTACAATCAACTTTTCATCTAGATGAGGAATCAAAATATTGGAACCCAACGAAATGGTTATAGGACGTTCTGTTGAATCTCTAACGGTCAGACAAGGTATTTTTAAATAGGTTGATTCTTCTTGAATACCGCCCGAATCGGTAATGATCAAAAGACTATTTTCCATTAAATGAATAAATTCCAAATATCCTTGTGGCTCTAAGATTAAGAGATTAGGAATGGTTAAAAACGCCTCGTATAAACCAAAATTCATCAACCGTTTTTTGGTACGCGGGTGAATTGGGAAAATAATTTTTTTGGATTTACACACTGTTTGTATAACGGACAATATCACTTTTAGTTTGTCGGCATTATCAACATTAGAAGGCCGATGCATGGTCATCAAAACATAGGACTTAGCAGGTACATCTAGGTCTTTCAAGATGCTCAACTCTTTGGCTTTATCTCTATAGCTAATCAGTGAATCGATCATTACATTACCCGTAAAAAAAACTCGTGATTCTGCAATTCCTTCCCGTGCCAGATGAACCATCCCGCTCTGTTCTGTTACAAACAAATAATCGGCAATACTATCGGTCAAAATTCTATTGAGTTCTTCAGGCATTTTTCGGTCTCCACTTCTGAGTCCTGCCTCTACATGCGCCAATTTAATATTTAATTTTTTAGCAACAATTGCGCAAGCCAAAGTAGAGTTAACATCTCCTACTACCAGTACTAGATTTGGTTTTTCAGTCAATAAAATTTTCTCAAATTCGATCATCACTTTAGCCGTCACTTCTGCATGAGATCCACTTCCCACGCCTAAATAATAATCAGGTTTGGGTAAGCCTAACTGTTCAAAAAAAATAGTACTCATTCTTTCATCATAGTGTTGCCCTGTATGTACGACTTTTGATGTTATGTGTGCATAAGTCTTGAAAGCATTGTCTAAAGGGGCTACTTTCATAAAATTAGGTCGGGCGCCGACTACGTTAATTACTTTCATCTAGGGGCTATATTTTTCCTCATTAGTTAAAATTTACTATAGGTACGTAATATGGGTATTCTTTGGATTATTTTTTACTTAAGAAGATAAAACAACTTCATATAAAATCTTCCATCAAAATTCCTTTTTTAACGTGAGGTGTTCTGAAAATCGGCGATTATTTTAAATTTCTGATCATAAC
>CAZYAC010000181.1:0-10378 GCA_964645475.1 uncultured Saprospiraceae bacterium
TGATTTTCAATAGAATTTTGATGATTCAAATTTTAGAAACCGTCTTAGCCTGACGACTATGGAGCAGACTCATAATTCAATATTCTAAATAAGAAATCATTTATTCTAACGCTTGATTGGCTTTCAATTATAAAATATCTTATTCAAATCAAAAAAATAATTGCCCAACATATCGTGCCAGACCAAATACCATCCCAAAGACTCAGTGAGTATGCGGTTGGTATTTTCTCAATTTTTATTTCCCGTAAAGGCTTAAAAAAAGCCATTAAACGGGAGCAAATTCTTTTGGATGACTCCGTCGGAAAAACGGGAGATTGGGTAAAGTCAGGTCAGAAAATTTCTGTATTGGCCGATTCTCGAAAGGTACCGAAAATACTTCCTTTAGTCGTTCCAGTGATCTACGAAGATAACCACTTGGCGATTTTACATAAACCGGCCAGCTTGCCCGTATCTGGAAATCGTTATCGGACCTTGGAAAATGCTTTACTATTTAATTTGCAGAAGAGTTCCCTAGCAGAAGCTATGCCTTGGCCTAGACCTGTTCATCGATTGGATGCTGCCACCAGCGGATTGGTGGTTGTAGCGAAAACCTATCCGGCAATGGTTCATCTAGGTCAGGCTTGGGAGGCCGGAACGGTCGAAAAAAAATATATCGCAGTAACTTGGGGAACATTACCAAAAAAGAAAGGAAGCATAAATACAGAAATCCAAGGACGGTCTGCAGAAACAATTTATCAGGTTCTACGAACCATAAATCATTCAAAATTAGGGAGGGTAAGTGAATTAAGTCTGACGCTTAAAACTGGTAGAACCCATCAATTGAGGATCCATTTATCAAGCTTAAACAATGACATTCTAGGCGACTTGATCTATAGAAAACCGGATCGCCCTAAAGTGCGAGGCTTGTGGTTGTTTGCGACGGAATTAAGTTTTATGCATCCCATCACCAAGGAATCTTTAGGATTTAAATTGAAGAAAATAAATAAGATTGAAAAATTATTTGGTTGATTGATTTTAAACAACTTCTATAAAAGATATTTAATATTTTTACCTGGAAATTGCACAATTAGAACTTCCCTTTAATTTAACAAAAAAATGTTACCCGAGACTCATATTCTCACAGATCGTATCACCATCAATTCTAATGCTGAGCAGTATCAGTACAGGGTTACTTATTCTATTTTTGGAGAAATTTTAAAGATAGAATTACCTTTTTTGAAGTTGCCGACCAATGCACAACAATTAACCAAAGGGAAGGATACTGAAAAATATTTGTCAGAATTAGAATTTCAAAAAAAGTTGCTGCGTTATAAAATTCCGCTAGCCATTCTTGGTTTTTGGAAAACAGATGAATTCAATCAAATTAATTCATCCATTGCAAATCGCGAAGCAGCATTAGGAAAAGAATTACCAGATAATTTTTTACCACTAATTTCTGATCTTTGGCTAAGAGAATTTTATTTGAAAATAAAAGAAGATATTGCAGCAAAAGGAACTGGAGATTTTTGGAGAGGAATGGCTGGTTTAATGAGTAATGATTCCGTAATTTTAGAAGAGAGTTTTCGGTATCTACGTGCCTATAATTGGAAATTACCTGCCGAAATAATCGGAGACTTGTGGCCTACCATATCTGATCGGCGAGTATTGCGACATTTTTATGACCATGCCCATTTATATCCTTCCGAACCGACCAAGCTCTGGTTACTAAAAGAATTGCTGAGTGAAGGATCTACTTTTTTTCGAGGACTAATTCTAAAAGGACTAGCGGAATTTGAGGACCCTTTAGTTTATAAAGCGCTACTAAATCATTACGAAACTCCAAAAGAAATGGGAGAAGGGGAGGCGGAAATACTGATTAGTGCGTTGAGTATTTACAATACGCCCGAAGTACATGCCATTGCCTGGAGGGCCCTTATCGGAAAGAATTATTTTGCTGCGAAGGCTGCTCATCAAGCACTCAGCCTACAAGGTGTTACCGAATCGATGATTGCGGAAAAATTAAAAGTTGTTATCCTAGATAACAAATACAGTGATCGCATGAATTCTCTACTGAGCAGATTTCAGAATATAACTGATACGGAACTATTGCTTACAGCAAAACAGTTTTTAACGCGTTGTGCTTATGCGGTCAGAATCCATAAAAATATACGACCCCAGACAAATCTTGCATGTCTACTAGATAGAACTTGGACCCATAATACCTTAAGTACCATCATTGATTTTTTGTATCATCCTGAACCGATGGTTAGACGATTAGGATTAGATCAAATCAGTAGTTTAGTGGTTCAGTTTCCTAATCGACTGGTAGACTTTAATCCAGATACGGTGAAAAGAATTTTCCAATTGACCGGAGATGCCAAAGAAGCAGTAAGAGTGGAGGCGGTAGAAACTATTCGGGTGCTAGTTCCTAGGTTGGGACAACAGTCTTGGATCAGTAATTTATTAAATATTCAAAATAGAAACGGGCTATTGAATCATCTATTACCAGCGATCCTTGCGTTGCATCGTAAACATTTTTCGGAACTAGCCGTTGTTCCTTTTGGCATTAAAAATCTTACTCATAAAAGTACCAATATCAGAAGGTATAGTATTATCCTCTTACAATATTACAGAATACCTGAAGTAATTTCGGCGCTAAAAAAAATGGAATCTGATTTGGAACCGTCCATTCAAGAAGCCTTGGGAAGAGGGTGGCGTGATGACGATGAGTTAGTGAAAATTTTAAGATAGATCCCTATCTCCTAAGAATTTTTTATTTGATGACAACAGGATGAATCTGGACTCCATGCTGATTAGAATACAACAAATAATAAACACCGCCAGGTAAGGCTGAGAAATTAAATCGCTTATTCAATACATCTGTACGAAATGATTCTCTTCTTATCGTTTGACCTAATGTATTGACCAACGATAAAGAAAAGTCTTCGGAGTTTTTAAGTTCGATGTTTACCTGAAAACTACCGTTATTTGGATTCGGGAAAACAGAAAAACTGTTTAGGTTTTCAAGATCATCGTTATTGGTTACACCTAAGAATACAGTCTCTTCTCCCATACAACCATTTTGATCAGTTACTGAAACAGTGTAAATTCCATCTGTTAGATTAATAATTTGAAAACCATTAGAACCGGTACTCCAAGTTAATTGGTAGGGAGGAGTACCACCAGAAGGAACGGCTAAAATACTTCCGTTGTCGCCTGTGGTCGGTGGAATAGCGTTGATGATGAAATCGATCTCCAGTGGTTCGTCCAATAAAAAGCTAGCAGTGGTACTGCAGCCATCTTCGTCGGTAACTGCAACTAAATAAGAGCCCGCAGGAATATTGGTAAGTTCATCGGTCATATTACCATTGGACCAATCGTAGGTGTAATTTCCAGCTCCACCAAAAGGCGTAATCCTGATACCACCGTCGCTTGCACCGTTACAGCTAATAGCTGTCCTGGCACTGCTGATTTGGATAGCGTCTGGCTGAGTAATTTCAAAAGCATCTGTAATGCTACAGCCATTGTCATCTGTTATAGTTACGGCATATTCTCCAGCACTTAAATTATTCAAAGAAGCCGAAACTGCCCCATTACTCCAGCTAAAATCATATGGAGGCGTTCCACCTGCGGTACTGGTACTGATGCTACCATTATTTTGATTAAAACAGTTGACGGTTGTAAAATTAGCATTCAAGGTAAGTTCGTCTGGTTCCGTAATTTCGTAGGTAGCCACCTCCGCGCAGAATCCAATAGCGCCTGCAGTTACGGTATAGACACCAGCGGGAACATTATTGAGGATTGGACCAACCGCTCCATTGTCCCAGGCAAAGTTGATAGTATTACCAGAGTTATTATTAATAATAATTTCTCCATCGTTGAAACCTTGACAGGTAACAGGGCTAACGGTACCTGTAAAGTTTATCATTTCTTGAACAGGAACGGCAATAGATTGACTGGTACTACAACCATCTCCATTGGTGATGGTTAGAGAATAGGTTATATCATCTTCAACGATAAGGGTTCGCTCTGCTTGTATATTACCATCGTTCCAGTCGTATGAACAGTTTTCACAATTTTGAGTAATGGTACTTAAAGTAATAAAATCACCAGCACATAAATTATCTCCGGTCAGATTAATGGATAAAGTGGGAGTCTCACTTACAAAAATAGTAACTTCATCACTTATTGATATCCCATTTGTGTTTGTGATGGTGATAGAATAGGTAGTAGTGGAGGATGGGGTTACATTGCGTACTGGAGACTCAGAACCATCTTCCCAGTTAATGGTACAACTAGGACAGTTGGAAATATTTGCATTAAGATTTATGGAAGAGCCATTACAGATAGTTTGATCACCTCCTAAGCTTACTCCAAAAGGTGCGGAGCCAAAACCTTCAAGACGAACAAGGAAAAAATCCTCTAGACCATTATTTTGATCAACCATCCCATTAAATTTGGTTTGGGTAGAACCGGCTAGTAAAAGGCCATTGTCTTGGGTAAAATCAAAAGCAAAAATTTCTTCACTCAGATTACCACCATAGGAAGACTCCCAGTTGAGATTACCATTAATATCGATATTGGTAAGCCAAAAATCTTTTAAACCCATAGACGGGAGTGATGTTTCATCAAATGACCAAGTATAACCCGCTGCAAAAATTGAATCATTTTTTACTAGAATCTTATTAAAAGTATCGTGTCCATCTCCACCATAATTTTTAGACCATAACAGATTTCCGGCCAGATTAACTCGGATTATCCAAGCGTCTTTTCTTCCGGCATTTTCTGTCAAATCTTGATCTTTTGAATAAGAAAAACCTGCTGCATAAATTTGATTTCCTGAACCTCCAGAGACAGAAAGTAGTTGGTCATCTAGCTGTCCACCAAAAAATTTTGACCAAACCAACTGCCCATTAGCATTCAAATATGTCAACCAACCATCTGTTGCACCATGATGATTATTGTATTTTGAATCTGCGTATCCACTGACCACAATTCGTCCATTACTTAATATATGTAACCCAGTTGCAAAGTCATTTTGAGCGCCGCCCCAACGACGAATCCATAATTGCTGTCCATTATTATTTATTTTTAATAGCACAGGATCAATTTGTCCCCGATATCCCGGTGACGCAAATTCTGGACTATCGGAATTACCTAATAATAGGTATCCATTATTGGTCGCAATTATATCGACTATGGATTCTGATCTGGTCTCTCCAAAATTTCTTTCCCAAACCACAGTGCCCGTTTCATTGATTTTTATTACCCAGAAATCACTGGTTATATCCTGTGAATCGTTGCCATTGGAAATTCCAGAACGATAGCCTGCAACGATATAGCCGCCATCGTTAGCAGAGATAATTTTTTTGAATTCATCCTGAAATTCGGCACCATAGGAATTTTCCCAGAGAATATTACCTGAGTCATCTGTTTTTAACAACCAGCCATCTCCTTTACCAATGGGATTGGTAATATCATCATCATCAGACATGCTTAGTCCAGCTACTAGATATCCACCATCTGCTGTAGCTAAGACAGAACGTGGAATATCTCCAAAACTACCACCATAGGTATTTGACCATTCTACATTCGGTTGAGCGAAGGATTGTAGATAAAGAATAGTAAAGAATATGAGTGTAGAAATTTTATTCATTAATGGTATCTGATAAATTGGGGTTTGTAAACGGCTTGATTCGGTTTTGTAGATTACAAAGATAGTTGATTCTATCATAAAACGTTAGTCGTAAAGATAGCCAGAGTTGTTTTATTCCGCCCGAATTTGTGTCACAATAAAAAAAATATTTTAAGGTGAAATTGTAAAAATTTAATAAAAAAGGACAAATTGGTAGTCACAAACATAGATTTTTTAGGAAAAATAGTTTATTGGCAAAGTTATTGCCTATTTATTAATACAAAATATTCCCTCCCTTTTATTTTTCTTAACATAACCATATAATACAATGAAAAGAATCCTACTCTTAGTGATTATTCTTTTCCCCATCCTCTCCACTGCTCAAATATTTGTCGATCAAGATGCTGAAGGAGATCAATCCGGTACATCCTGGGCCGATGCCTATCCAAACCTTCAAACAGCCATCGAAGCTGCCGCTACTGGAGATCAAATCTGGGTAGCCGAAGGTAAGTATTTTCCTTTTGATATTGAAACAGAAGATGAAGATTATTTTAGTTGGAGATATACCTTTGATTTCAATAAAGATATTGAAGTTTATGGTGGATTTGCAGGAACAGAAACGTTCTTGGAGGCTCGTAATCCAGATGAGAATGCTACCATTCTTACGGGGAAATTAAGAGATGATGATGACAAATTCCAAATAAATACGGTAGTCACCTTTTCTGGAGTGACCAATGCCGCCGTACTAGACGGTTTTATTGTTCAACAGGGAGAGGCTAAAAATGGACCAGAGAAAATTGGTGGAGGAATTTTGATAGAGGCTGACGCTGCAGGCGTTAGCGCAAGTCCAATTATAAGAAATTGTACGATTAGAAATAATAAAGCTTTTAGTGGCGGTGGAATGGCTTGTATCTCTGAAGATGGAGGATTGGTTTCTCCAGTATTGATAAGCTGTAAGTTCATCGGCAATAAGTCTACCGAAAGGGGTGGAGCCATTTTAAGTGCCGCGAATTCTAGTAGTACTACTTTGGTTATTGAAAATACTATTTTTAGAAATAATCAAAGTCAACAAGGTGGAGCCGTTTTTTTAAATGATGAAAATTCTAATCTTAGCGCTTATTTTACGAGATGTACTTTTGCTGCCAACCGTGCCACTAAAGGTGGTGCTATCTTTAATAAAGTGGAAGGTTTATTGAGATTAGAACCAACTTTTACAGATTGTGTATTTACTAGTAATCATGCAGATCAAGGTTATGGAGGCGCAATATATAATTATTCTAAAGGCGGTTTTCTTAACCTATCGTTAAATAGTACAGAGTTTGAAGGAAATACGGCTAGTAATTATGGAGGAGCCATCGCAAATATTACGACTGGTGGTAATTCTACTCCAATGATAAGTGGTTGTGCATTCAACCACAATTCTTCCAATCAAGGAGGAGCCATTTATAACTATGCGAGTGGTGGTTCTACCAATCCAAAAATTTCCTCTACCGCTTTCTATCAGAATAGCGCCCAAATGGAAGGAGGAAGCATAATGAATTTTGGTTTTTTCCAAGATTTAAAAGTTGAAATCGCCAATTGTACTTTTGCAAAAAATGAATCAAAGTCTAACCTAGGGAGTATTTATAACAAAGGAGATGGTTTTGCCAATCTCGAAATAGAATTAATAAATACCATCCTTTGGGATAATGGAATTGGTATGAGAAATAAAGCTCCACTCACTATAACTGCTGAAAATAATATTATTAAAGGTGAGCATCTGCCAGAACATACGACTGATTTAGGTAATAATTATCTTAATTATAATCCTCAATTTATAGACTTAGAAAATGGAGACCTAAGACTAAGTACGTGTTCACCAGCTGTGGATAATGGACAAGATTTATCCTTTACTTCAGTAACACAAGATAATCAGGGTAACGCTCGTAAAGTCGGTAATTTGGACATTGGTGCGCTAGAAAACCAAGTAGAAAGAAATTTATTGGATGATCCAAATACACTTTTTAACGCCGATCATGAGTATACAGATCCAAAAGGATGGACGCATTACTATGATTGTAGTCAAAATGTTCTTCTTCTTTCATTAAAAAAGAATGGTCAGAATATTGGAGATCTTGGAGATGGTACCTTTAGAGTAGAAATATTGACCACCCAGCAATATAAAACGGGTCAAGGCACAGATATAACTAATGCATCTTATGTAACTTCAAGTTCTTGTTTCGCCATGAATCGTTATTGGAATGTTCGTGCCACCGAACAACCCAATGCTTCAGTTGGAGTACGGTTTTATTTTTCTGAACAGGATATTGCAGAAATGATTGGCAGTAGTAACTTTATCAACTCGATTGAAGATGCTTACTTCTTTAAATTAAATAATAACGATAACCCGCGAGAAACAAACGTCGCTGCTTCTGATTATCAAGAGTATGTTTTTGATCCTTCTGAGGCTACTGAAAATAAGTGGACCAAAGGAATTTTTCAAGGTTTCGAATACGCAGAGTATTTGGTAAACAGTTTCTCTGGCGGTGGTGCAACGACCGGTGCTAATGTGAGTGCTTTACCAGTTGAGATGGTGAAATTTAAAGGAGTCGAAAAAAATCAAGGAGTTCAACTTTCATGGAGTACTGAAACTGAATTTAATAGTTTAGGTTTCGAAATTCAGCACCGAACGGATGGTAATGACTGGGAAATCCTCGGATTCAGAAACAGCCATGGTACTAGCACCACGCTAAAGAATTATGAATATAAACACCAAAAGGCATTACCTGGTGTGCACTATTATAAGCTTCGGGCAATTGATTTAGACGGAACTTTCGAAGATTCTAAAATCATTTCTGTGAATGTGAGCAACGAACATTTTTCTACCTTGATTTATCCGAACCCGATTAGCAATTCAAATGTAATTCGCTACAACCGTGCAGGAGGATCATTAGATTTAGTAGTGGTTTATAATGCGCAAGGACAAGAAATTTATCGACAGAATAATTTAGATGATCAAGAAGATGATATCGTATTACCGCATGTATTAGCAGTTGGAGTTTATAACGTTGTTTTTTACTCTGGACAACAAAGTGAAATTCAACAATTAATTGTTCAAGAATAGAACGAACTATAAAATACCGTTCACCTAATTAAGTAATTTCTAACTTACGGGCAACATTATTAAACGACAAAACGCAGTGACCATTTACGGCCACTGCGTTCTTTTTTAATTTATGAGCGAGCCTTTAGGGACGTCCCACCTTTACAAATCGTTTTTGAATCTGCCTACCTGGAATCCGAATCAAATAGGCTCCTTGCGGTAAATGTCCAACCGATAATTGTAAAACATTATCGTTTTTATTAATTAAAATATTTTGTTCAATTACCACCATACCTGTTATGCTATAAATCTGAAGATTAATTTCTTGATCTATTGAGCTTTCCATTATTAAAGTTAGTTGCTCCGTAGTTGGATTTGGATAAAGTTCAGAAATAGTAAAGTCTACGGTTTGACTTTCTTCATGGTGTAATACGGCATTAGGCATATTCACTACGGTAATCGAAACTGAGGCTTCATCATCT
Organism: uncultured Saprospiraceae bacterium; assembly: GCA_964645475.1. Lineage (GTDB taxonomy): Bacteria > Bacteroidota > Bacteroidia > Chitinophagales > Saprospiraceae > JALZUU01. The sequence continues at coordinate 9,179 of CAZYAC010000181.1, forward strand.
TCTTGAGGAGAAACTCCGTTGCCATTTCCGGGGAAAGAGTCTCCATCATTTTGATTAACGAATAACACTTCGGTAAAATAATTAATGGATCCTTCCTCATTGGTAAATAGTCGTAAGGTCAATGTAGCAGATTCACCAGCATCTAAAGAAGGAATAGTCCAGCGTTCTAACCATAAATCATAATCTCCAGTTGATGGATTATCAGAAGTATACGCCAGTCCTTCCGGTACACCCGCAGATACGGCAATATTTTCCGCTGCGTCTGGTCCATTATTGGTAATGGTAATTAGAAAATCTACATCATCGAATTGGTCATAAATAGTTTGATCAACACTAACACTCAATTCTAAGTCTATCAGGCCATCTCCCATGTTGATTCCTCCCTCGTCTTCTGGAGTAAGGATCACAAAAGCGTAATCGTCTTCTTCGTTAGGACCGTTGCCGGGAGTCGAATCTGGATCGTCTTGGTCAGAAGTTAAAATTTCTGTAGTTACCGTTACTTCAACATTTTCGATTAAGCTGAACAGTTCTAATTCTAAAGTGGCTGATGCTCCTGCATCTAAACTTCCCACATCCCAAATTTCGAAAAACAAATCGTAATCTCCTTGAGTTACGTTATCGCTAGTATAAACAAATCCTTCTGGGAGTGGAGCATCTACTGTGATTCCTGTGGCATCTTCAGGTCCGTTATTGGTTACCGTAATGGTGAAAACAGTATTCTCATAATTGTTGTATAGTAAGAAATCTGCTTCAATTTCTATAGATAAATCTGCCCCTGTTGGCGTAATAGTTATAGGTGTCAAAGTTACAGAAGCGTAATCATCTTCTCCATTAGTACCATTGCCAGGAGTCGAATCTGGATCGCTCTGATCGGAGGTCAAAACTTCTGTAGCCATAACGATGTCTTCCCCTTCCACTATACTAAATAAAGTTAATTCTAGGGTAGCAGTGGCCCCAGGAGACAAAATGCCTACATTCCAAATTTCATTGAATAAAACATATGCTCCTTGACTTGCTTGATCACTAGTATAAACAAACCCTTCAGGTAATGCTGCATTTACAGAAACCCCAGAGGCAATGGCTGGTCCGTTATTGGTTACGACAATAGTAAACGTGGTATTTTCAAAAATATCATATTCTAAACTACTTGCGGTAATTCCAATCGATAGATCAGCTCCTTCACCATTATCTTCAATTCTG
>CAZYAC010000182.1:0-10342 GCA_964645475.1 uncultured Saprospiraceae bacterium
TCCGTATGATTAAAAAGCATCGACAAGGCTTGATGTCCAATAAAGATTCCAGCGGCTACATGGAGCAGCGGAAAAAGAAAGAAAAGGAGTGGAGCCCCTCCAGTAAAAGCAGCACCATACCAAACGAGTAGAAATATATTCCAAAAAATAGCAAAGAATCCTAGGCCGATCCCCGCTACTCTTGACCATTTATATTTGATATACAATTCGTCAACATCTTCGTAAACTTGTAACTTACTACCGTCAGTCATGATTTTCTATTTGGAATTTTAAACAACTTCTGAACTAATATACAAAAAAATAGGTTGTGAAGATATTGCTAATTTATTATGCGAATCAGAAGTTAAAATTGGTTTGAAGTTTTAAACTGCCACTTGCTACACTCGACCGCGATTAAAGCGGAGAAATAGCAAGAAGCAATTCAACAAATCAACAAATTAACGATTCAACAAATCAACAAATCAACAAAAATCACTACTTTCGCGGATGCCAGAAAATAAACCCCTGTATACTTTTCAATTTCTTATACTCTGCGTTTCTCAGTTGCTATTTTCTGGCAGTTTTAACATGATTATTCCAGAGCTTCCGGCTTATCTAACGTCTCTGGGAGGGGAAGATTATAAAGGGTTTATTATTGCGCTATTTACCTTGACGGCAGCTATTTCTCGCCCTTTTAGTGGCAAGCTGACAGATACCATTGGTCGATTGCCGGTCATGGTGATTGGAACGGTAGTTTGTGTAGTTTGTAGCTTGGCTTATCCATTACTGACCACTGTAGCAGGCTTTATGTTACTACGGCTACTACATGGTTTTTCTACCGGGTTCCGACCAACTGCTTCCACGGCTTATGTAGCAGATATTGTGCCTGTTGAAAGACGGGCTGAAGCGATGGGAATGATTGGAGTCAGCATGAATTTAGGTGCCTCGATGTTTCCACCGATGGGTAGTTGGTTGTCCATCAATTATTCGCCAGACTATATGTTTTATGTGGCCTCTTTTATTGCGTTGATTTCTATTCTGATGTTATTTGGATTAAAAGAAACACTCATTAATAAGATGCCTTTCAAAGTTTCTATCTTAAAAATAAAGACCAGTGAAATTATTGAACCCAGTGTGATTCCTGCTGCGATCGTTGCCGTTTGTATCTATCTAAATTTTGGCGTATTGATTACGGTTTCTCCTGATCAGAGTGATTATTTAGGAATCGAAAATAGAGGAATGCTTTTTACTAGTTTTACGATTTTTTCAGTACTCTCTCGATTGGTTGCTGGCAAGACCGCTGATCGCTATGGACGAGTTCCTGTCATTAAAGTCGGAATAATGATGACTGCGGCTTCTTTATTGTTTTTAGGAACCGTAGATTCTGCCTACGGGTTATTTGCTGCTTCCGGATTTTTAGGATTTTCATTAGGAATTGCTTCTCCAGCAGTCTTTGCATGGGTGATCGATTTAAGCGTTGAAGAGCGGCGAGGTAGAGGAACCGCAACCCTTTATATCGCACTCGAAATCGGTATCGGCATGGGTGCCCTGATATCCGCTTGGATATATGATAATAACGATGATTATTTTTTTAGAACTTATTTGTTTGCCGCAGTCATCACGATCATTCCATTGTTCTATCTGACTTTGACAAATAAAAAAGGATAGGGCAAACTTAAATTCAAAAAAGTACACATCCGCAGATAAAAAACTATTTTTATTTTGTACATTTTGAATGTACCTTTGAATAACTTGTGTTCAATGGATATTCGTCTAAAATTATGAATATAGATATCGTCATTCGCCTTTCCCTTTTAGCCCTTTTAATCGCTGGCTACTTTTACTGCTGTGACAAAAAATATGAGCGATCTCAACTAAAAGTAGCCAAATTCGATCTACATATTATAAATGAATTACCAAAGTTAGAAAAGACTTGCCAGTTTTTGGAATCTAATCTAGACACCTTAATCGCATATCGGAATCTGTCTAATTACGTTGTCACCTGGTCAAAAGATTCTATGCGACGAGAAAGAAGAGATGATAATTGTTACTCTTTTGGTGGCAGAATTGAGCCCGAAAAAATCCCAACTTATTTAAAAGAAGCCTATTTCAACCACTTCATTACTTTTGGAGAACCATACACAAGAACAATTAAAATTTGTAAAAATGGAAACATTGAAACCTACTTAAAAGGGAATAGGGTTGGCTATTTTGATGGTTGGTATTGGACACAGGTTCATGAACTTCAATACAAATCTAAAATGAATCCTCGAAAAAATGGACTCGAAATAATCAAAGATACCATGCTCAATGAAAATTTTAGATATATCATATATTTACATTCTAAATAGAGGCAGGTAAGGGAACAGATTTAAACGTCGGAAAAGTATCCCCACATTAAAACAACCACTTTTCCCGTCCACAATACCGTACGAATCCAATTGGTACTCACCAACTTGTTAATCTCTTTAGAATTTTCATCTGAACTTAGTTGATCGTGTATTGGAATTTGGATTAAGAAAGTACTCAGCCAAACACCAATGACCATCGCTAAGGCAATCGTTTCAAAGAAGGTAAATCCATTTTTATAAACAAGTAAAAAACTAACAATCAGTTCGGCTAGCATCAGCGGCATCACAATGACGGTAATTGATCGGGTATGATGACGGTGAAAATCAGTGAATTTAGAAGAATCAATAAAGCGAAAACTAGGGTAGTGTACCAACTGAATAACCCAAACGAGAACCACAAGGCCCCAGGATATAAATAATCCGACAAGCTGTAAATTCGTAAGCATAAGGATTTAGGCATTGACTTAAATAGAAATATGAGTCATCTCATAAAATTTGGAGCTTGTTAATGTAATAGAGCTATTAGCCTTAAGCTGTAAGTAAAAAGCCCACTCAACCGCGTATAATACGCGAATGGAGAGGGCTTATTACTTATTGCTTACCACTTTTATAAATGCAATCAAGTGCAAATAGTACTAACCAGCTCTTTGCATCTCTTAAAGTTCGGGATTACTCATGTTTTAATAACTTTTATAAATAAATTTTTGTCGTAGCTATGCTTCGGTCATCACGACGATCTCTCTGCGGTATTTTAGTAAATATCCCAGCTCAATAAATTTCTTCTTCCATTTTTGATTAGGGAAGTTTCTTCTACCTTTACGATACGTTCGGTGAATCTTCGCGTATAAGTTCTGACTTTTCCAAATATTGGGATTAAGTCCCATTTGGTGTAATGTTTCTAGTATCTCTATCAACAAACTGAGTTCCTCAATTGGAATATCCGAATGTTCAATTTTACGTACTTCGTAGAAGATTCGTTCTCCAGCAGCAAGCTTAAAAAATTCAGAATTGTTTAGCTGAATATTCCATTTTTCTAATTCTGTCGATAACCGTTTTAGTTCAGAAATACTCAGGTTGTCAAAAGTGAAAAATCGATGTAAATCAGCATTTACAATATACTGTACCACATTATTATATGCCTTTGGTATAGGAATGCCACTCTGCAAGGTACTCGACATTAGTTGGTAATTGTCATTGTAGATATTTCGAAAAGATTTCTCCGCTTTTTCTAAATTTTGTTTGGTGATTTTCTTTAGGATTTTTCGTTTTTCGTCCCGAAATAAATGTTGGAAAGAGTAGGTTTCTCGACCGAAATATTCATGCATAATGGCGATTACATCCCCAAGTTGATTGGCATGAAAAGCTTTGGAAATTCGTTCTTCCATTTCCTTAAAGCGCTCTTTAGAAATATCCAAGGAAACACTACTGATGATATTTTGTTGACCAAGATATAGTACCACAAAATTAAAAGGCTTTTCTGAATAAGTAACCTTGGATTTCATGATCGTTCGACCAAAATTGAGGATTAGTTTTCCGGCGGTCTCTCGTTTAAAATATTCACTTTTAGCATGATAATTAAACAATTCCATTTCTTCCGGTTGCTGCTCAAAAAGAGAAGCTACAGCGTAGTGAATACCAGCACCTTCCAGATTGACAGTGGTTGGTAAGACATGGTTGATATAACTAAAAGCACCATCGGAATAAACATTGCTTTTTGCTTTAGACAAACGGTGCACAAAACCACCATTTAAATCCACACCGCCAACTTGCTTAGCATAATACAATACGCGACAAGCATACTGTAATATTTGGTTGGTTTCTAGTCCACTAATTTCATCAAAAAACCAACCACAGCTCGAGAACATCAGCACCGCATTTCTTTGCATTTCTAGTAATCGCATGGCCTGAACTTTGTCTTCCAGCTTTAGTTTACGCTTTTGGTGCTTTTTCAAAAATTTATCTACTACTTCATCATTTCGATTCAGTAATATTTCAATAAAATCGTTTCGAGCAGACCAAGGATCACGTAATAATTTTTGGGCCTCTTCTTCATAAATTGGAATAATCTCATCTCGCAGCCAATTTAAACTCTCTCTAAGTTCTTTTCGCCAAGATTGGGTCCAACCGTGATTTCCACCGGTATTACAGCCACAATCACTACGCCAACGCTCTACGCCGTGCACGCAACTCCACGAGCTATTATCGTGAATCTGTGCTTCGTATTCTGGCGGAAAAAGTTCGAGATAATAACCATAATTTATAATGGTAGCATCGTCATTTTTTTTAAAATAATCAAGACAAGAAGCAAGAGCCATTTCTCCATAATGGTGGTGATGACCGTAGCTCTCCCCATCAGTGGCGATATGTGAAAGCTGTGGCTCGTCATTATCGTCAAATGGTTCCATCAAACGATTAGCCAGTGCCTGACCATTGTTGAGTAGTTTATTAAAAGCAACATCCTGGGCTACATTGCCATCGTAAAAAAACAAGGCCATTGATCGACCCGAAGGTAGATTTACTTTATAAGGACGTCGTACGTCAAAACCATGTTGATCTTTGTTTTTCCAATCGTGGTCACCGATTTTACGGAAAGCTTTTGCTTGCTGAGGTGCCAGAATGGTATATTTGATCCCGTGTTTGGCGAGTACTTCCAAGGTGTCTGTATCTGCCGCTGTTTCTGCCAGCCACATACCTTCGGGATAACGATTAAAACGGGATTCAAAATCTCGGATACCCCAAATTACCTGTGTTTCTTTATCTCGTTCGTTAGCCAGCGGCATAATCAAATGACTATGCACTTGAGCAATTGCTGATCCATGTCCCCCAAATTTCTTCTGACTAATTCGGTCAGCTTCGACAATTCGTTCGTGGGTCATCGGGTCAGCATCTTTCATCCAAGAAAGTAGGGTAGGACCGAAATTAAAGTTTATATAAACGTAATTATTGGTAATCTTGGTAATAAATTGATCACCGTCTATCAACCTGGCTGCAGTATTGGGCGCGTAACATTCAAAATTGATTCGCTCGTTCCAGTCGTGAAAAGGCTGTGCGGACTCTTGTAACTCAACCGTTTCTAACCAAGCATTTTCTCTAGGTGGTTGATAGAAATGTCCATGAATACATACATATTTGTTCTTTCTGGCCATGATCCAGTTAATTTTAAGTGATTTTATACTGACTTCTTACTAGGTTATTATTGGATAATAACCTATCTAGCAATTTGCTTAAATAATTGGCAGTCAATATTTTATGTTATTTGTTGGACTTAGGTAGAATATACCTATAGAATTGAGAAGCATCTGGTCCAGAAACAAAGATACAAATGTTCTGATAGATTCAGCCAAATCCCGATTCATAAGTCATCTTGTTTATACGTGGTTTTTTATTGGTAGTTGCTAATTTTATGGTCTGTATTATTACAGATTACACTTAAAACGAATTTATTTTCCCTTAAATTGACTATTTTTCGCAAGCTTTCACGGACAACTTTATAGAACTTCTTCAAAATTATAGATTTATGTTTTTTCCTTTTAAAAAGATATTACTCCTGAGCATCTGTTTTATAGCTTGTGGATGGTTAGTGGCACAAAAACCTGCAACTACAACGGCGGCTGATATTCATGATGATATCAAGCGACTCAACGTACTGGCTTCAGCTCTTTTTGTGGCAGCACATCCTGATGATGAAAATACCAGAATGATCTCTTGGCTTTCTAATAAAATGCGCGCCAGAACCGCTTACCTTTCTCTCACCCGTGGTGATGGTGGCCAAAATTTAATTGGAACAGAATTGGCAGAATTGCTCGGCGTCATGCGAACTCAGGAGCTATTAATGGCTCGCTCCATTGATGGTGGACAACAGTTTTTTACTAGGGCTACTGATTTCGGTTACTCCAAACATCCCGATGAAACACTGAAAATTTGGAATAAAGATGAGGTTCTCTCTGATGTCGTTTGGACCATTAGAAATTTCCAACCCGATATTATTATCAACCGTTTTGATCATAAATCTGCGGGCAGAACGCACGGACACCATACTTCTTCCGCAGTGCTTTCTTACGAAGCCTTCGATCTGGTTGGTGATGCACAGGCTTATCCTGATCAACTCAAATATGTAGAGCCGTGGCAACCCAAAAGATTATTTTTTAACACCTCCTGGTGGTTTTACGGAAGTAGAGAAAATTTTGCGAAAGCAGATAAAACCAATTTAGTCAGTGTAGATATCGGCGCATATTATCCCTTAAAAGGAAAGTCTAATAACGAAATTGCAGCGGAGAGTCGATCTATGCACAAATGCCAAGGAATGGGGTCTACTCCTTCGCGTGGCTCGATGCAGGAATATCTTGAATTTTTAAAAGGGGATAAACCGGTAGATAGAGAAAATCCTTTTGCCGGTATCAACACTACTTGGTCTCGCTTGAAGGGTGGAGCTGCCATTGGGAAATTAATAGAGAATATTGGTCAAAATTTTGATTACGAAAATCCTCAAAATAGTGTGCCGGATTTAGTCAAGGCATATACAATGGCCGAAGCACTTCCGGATAGTTATTGGAAAAAAGTAAAATTGGAAGATATACAAAATGTAATTCATGATTGTTTAGGAATCTTCTTGGATGCAACTGCAAGTGATTTTTCTGCTACACCAGGAGAAAATACGGAACTGAAAATAGAAGCCATTACTCGAACTGGAAATAATGTAATTTTAAAATCTATAGATTATTTACCACTGGGAATAGATACCATGATAAATACCCAAATGGCCTCCAACGAAAGAATTGTTTTTAATAAAGAAATTACCTTTCCCAAAAACCAAAAATTTACCAACCCTTATTGGTTGACCGAAAAAGGATCTTATGGCATGTATAAAGTAACAGATCGTCAATTGATCGGATCAGCGGAAACACCTAGAGACTTAAGGGTACGATTTAACTTTGAAATTAATGAAAGACCTTTTTCTTTTTATCGGAATATCGCTTATAAAAAAACGGACCCTGTGAAAGGAGAAGTCTACCGTCCTTTTGAAATTACTCCTCCGGTCTTTACCAATATTACCAACAAGGTATTTGTTTTTCCAGATCAAGAGGGTCGCTCAGTTGAGGTCTTAGTTAAAGCAGGACAAGCTAATTTAAAAGGAACCTTAAAATTAGCTTACCCCAATGGTTGGAAAATTGAACCAGCTAGTATTGATTTTAACCTTGCACAAAAAGGAGAAGAAGAGACTTTTAGCTTTACCTTATATCCACCCGAAGGACAGGACGTTGGACTCGTTAGCCCCATCGCTATGGTCAACGGAAAATCTTATACAAAAGGAATTAATGTGATTGATTATGACCACATTCCCGTGCAAACGGTCTTTCAAAATGAAGAAGCGAAAGTGGTGAAAATTGATCTTAAAAAAGCAGGCGATCGCATTGGCTATATCATGGGAGCTGGTGATAAGATTCCAGAGAGTTTAGAACAAATTGGTTATCAAGTAGATCTACTAGAAGATAAAGATATTCGGTCTGATAATCTCAAAAAGTACGACGCAGTGATTGTTGGGATCCGTGCTTATAACACCAACGAAAGAATAAAATTTCAACAACCGAAGTTGATGAAATATGTAGAAAATGGTGGGACTGTTATCGTTCAATATAACACGGCACATCGTTTAAAAACCAAAGATTTGGGGCCGTTTCCATTTAAATTATCTCGGAAAAGAGTCTCGACCGAAGAAGCGGAAGTTCGGATTTTAAAACCAGATCATTCCGTCATTAACTATCCCAATAAAATTACCTCCGCAGATTTTGAAGGATGGGTGCAAGAACGTGGGTTGTATTTTCCAAACGAATGGGATGAGCGTTACGAGGCGATTCTATCCAGTAACGATCCAGGCGAACCCGCAAATGATGGTGGCTTGCTTGTTGCAAAACATGGGTCCGGACATTTTGTATACAGCGGTTATTCTTGGTTTCGAGAGTTGCCTGCCGGCGTACCTGGAGCGTACCGATTATTTACGAATTTGATTTCTATTGGTAAATAATAGAATAAATGTTTAAGTGTTGAATCGTTGATCTGTTGATTTGATTTTTTAGTAGTGTTTAAAATCTCTTATATTTCAGATTATATTCAACGATTCAACGATTCAACGATTCAACACATCAACACATCAGCAAATGCAAGAAGACGAACAACCTCCTTTTTTAAATTCTTGGAATCAGATTTATGCCATGGTCTTAATTATCCATGCGGTCCTGATCTTTTTATTTTACTTATTTACTGAGGCACACGCCTAAATCTAAATCCCCAAACATCCCCCTTATGAGTTATTTGGACTGGACGGTTCTCGTCGCTACTTTATCTTTTATTGTTGCTTATGGTTTTTGGAAAACCCGTAATGTCAATAGTACAGAAAGTTATATTTTAGGTGATCGTGCCTTAAAATGGCACACCATTGGGCTGTCGATTATGGCGACGCAAGCGAGTGCCATTACTTTTCTTTCTACGCCCGGACAGGGCTTTGACGATGGAATGCGTTTTGCACAATTTTACTTTGGACTACCCCTGGCCATGATCATTTTATGTGTTTTTGTCCTACCCATCTTTTATCGACTCAAAGTATATACCGCCTACGAATACTTGGAGCAACGCTTTGACTTAAAGACTAGACAGTTTACCGCTTTTTTATTCTTATTGGGACGAGGATTGGCCGCTGGAATTACTATTTACGCACCAGCCATTATCATGTCGGTTATCTTAGGGTGGAGTCTTTCTTGGACGATTTTAGTTTTGGGTGTTGTCGTAATAGCCTATACTGTTTTTGGAGGGACGACAGCCGTAAGTCAAACGCAGAAGCAACAGATGATCATTATTTTGGGTGGACTATTTGTCGCTTTTTGGGTTATTGTGAATAAACTACCTCCTGAAGTCTCTTTTGGTGACGCAGTTTCTGTAGCCGGAAAAATGGGGAAACTCAATGTGGTAGATTTTAAATTTGATTTGGAAAACAAATACAATATGTGGTCGGCACTTTTTGGTGGGACCTTTTTATTCCTCTCTTATTTTGGTACCGATCAGAGTCAGGTACAACGTTATCTTTCCGGTAAAACCTTGACAGAAAGTCGTTTGGGGCTGATCTTTAATGGTATCTTTAAAGTACCCATGCAGTTTTTTATTTTGTTTGTGGGTATTATGGTTTTTATGTTTTTTCAATTTACCAAACCTCCTGTCCACTTTAATCCAGCCAATGTAGAAATTTTGAATAGTAAACCGGAATACCGCGATAGTCTCGCATTAGTCCAGCAGAATTTTGATGAGGTCTTTGAATTAAAAAAAGAAAAAATTACCACTATGATCGCTGCGATTGACAGCGATAACGAACCACGTATTGCAGAAGTTAAAAAAGAATTGAACGTTTTAGATCGTCGGGATCAGATCATTCGGAAAGATGTCGAAGGATTATTAAAAAGCTATGAAGTCAACTATCCTAGCATGACTTCTATTGAGACCAAGGATACGGATTATGTTTTTATTTCTTTTGTAACAACTTATCTGCCTAGTGGATTAGTAGGACTTTTACTAGCCGTAATCTTTGCTGCGGCTATGTCTTCTGTTGCTTCGGAATTAAACGCGCTGGCCAGCTGTACTACAGTAGATTTTTACCGCCGGTATTTTGGTGATAAGTTTGACGATCAACATTATCTGCGAGCCGCTAAATCCTTTACGCTAATGTGGGGAATGGCCGCACTGACTTTTGCCGCAGGTGCATCTCTTTTTGAAAACTTAATCGAATTTGTAAATATTATAGGGTCCTTATTTTACGGAACTATTCTAGGCGTTTTCACGGTTGGATTTTTCTTTAAAAATATAAAAGGAAATGCAATTTTCTGGGCCGCTATCATCGGTGAACTTTGCGTCGTTTCGATCTTTCTATTAGACTATCACGAAATAATTCGAATCGCTTATCTATGGCTTAACTTGATAGGTTGTCTGATTACTATCGCAGTAAGTATGTTACTACAAGGTTTTCGACA
>CAZYAC010000183.1:0-10338 GCA_964645475.1 uncultured Saprospiraceae bacterium
GTTTTGGATTTAATTTTAAAACCTGCTCGATACATAGTCTCAACTGTCCTTCAGTTATATTGAGTTGCCGTTGTAATTTTTGATAATGTTTTTTAGAAAATTCATCGAAGTATTCTGAGATAATTCGAATAGCAATCCGGATAGTTCGATCTTCTTCGTCCGAAAAATCCGTCGAGGTTTCCTGTCGGTGGCGAAGTTGCAATTCTAAGCATTCTTGTAAATTACGAGAGCCGATACCCGGTGGATCAAAACGCTGAATCAGGGTCAAAAGTGCATTTATTTCCTCTACTGTCGTTTCTACATTCTGGGCGAATACTAGATCATCTTTAATTGCTTCGGGTTCTCGACGTAGGTAACCATCGTCATCGATACTTCCGATAATTTGCTTAGCCACTTTTTCCACTCTTTCATCCGTCAGCTTTAGCATACCTAGTTGTTGTTCAAGGTATTCGTGGAAAGTATCTTCCACCGCAATAGGAACGGTTTTATCTTCGTCGTCTGCAGAATAGTTATTGGCGTTTAATTTATAACTAGATGGGTCATCCTCGATGTACTCGGTGAGATAATCATCCAATTCATATTCGTCATCTCGTTCTATCTCTTCATTTTCAGCCTTTTCCTTCTCTTTTTCTTTATCCTTGGCAAAAGCGTCTTCACCATCTCCTTCGAATTCTTCTTCTCCTTCGTCCAGCGCCGGATTGGCTTCCAACTCTTCTTTGATCCGCTGATCCAAGGTAGCCGTAGGTATCTGGAGCAATTTCATTAACTGAATTTGCTGAGGAGATAATTTTTGTAAAAATTTCTGATTTAAGCTTTGCTTGAGCATCTGATTGATTTTTTCAATAAAAGTTTAACAATAAGCACAGTGTTTTGGTTCGTGAATAAAAAAATTGTAAGATGCTAAGTCATGGGTGATAGTATAATCTTTAGAGAAAGTCAAAGATTTGATAATCAGATGGTTATGAAGGTTCTCAGTCGTTAAAAAAGAAAAAAAATTAAATTAGTTATAGCTGAGAACGCTTGCAATATAAATCAATTATTCTAATATGTCCAGTTTTCGCGAAACTTTTTATCAAAAAATATGCCAAATAAACACATTGAAATAATTTTTATAATAAATATCACTAATTCATTAACGACTGATAATGAAAAAAAGATGCAGATATAAGCTGGTAAATAAAATTTATATATGTTTGAGGATAAGAAGTTGTTTAAAATAATTTAACTTCCGCATCAGAAAAAAGCATTTTTAGTTATGGAAATATCCTCAAAAATAGCGGCCCTCCGAGCTGCCATGAAAGCCAGAAATCTGGCAGCCTACCTTATTACCTCCAGTGATCCTCATCAAAGCGAATACGTAGCGCCTCATTGGGAAACTCGAAAGTGGCTATCCGGCTTTACAGGATCAGCAGGTGTATTGGTGGTGACGATGGACCACGCAGGTCTCTGGACGGATTCTCGTTATTTCATTCAAGCGGAGCAACAACTGTCTGGTACTCCGATTAAACTTCATCGATTGGGACCAGCCCGTGGACCTGAACATATCGAATGGCTAGGAGAGCAGCTTCCCATAGGTTCGATCTTAGGAATGGACGGAATGCTTTGTTCACTGAATCAAAATCGAAACATCGTTAAAGTACTGCATCGCCACGGACTCGAATTTGAAAATAATCATGATCTCACGGATGAAATATGGGCAGATCGCCCTCCCATTCCTAAAGCCGATATTTTTGAACTTTCGTCCTCTTTCGCAGGTCTAGATCGAAGTCAGAAATTCGCAAAGATTCGAAAAGCAATGACTTCACAAGGAGCAGATTATTATCTACTCGCTGCACTAGATGAAATTGCTTGGACTTTTAATTTACGCGGGAGAGATGTAGAATTCAACCCAGTTTTTATAGCGTATACTGTTATTACAATGGATAAAGTTTTTTTATTTACTGATATTCAGAAAATATCTCAAAATTTAAAAGAGAAACTAAACGAAGACGGTATCCTACTCCAAGCGTATCCAAAGATCACCGAATTTTTAGAAACGCTTCCAGCGACAGCGAATTTGCTAATTGATAAAAGCACAACCAGTATTGGATTACACCAAAAAATAGAAAAAGCCAATATTATTGCTGGTAGCTCCATCGTCCGGGATTTAAAAGGAAGAAAAAATGAAACGGAGATTAAGCATATTCGACAGGCAATGCGCTACGATGGGGTGGCATTGACTCGTCTGTATCGATGGCTCGATGAAAAATTGACCACCAACACCCCTGTAACGGAAGCAGAACTAGCAGATCAACTGGCAGCTTTTCGAGCAGAACAGCCCGGCTATTACGGAGAGAGTTTTCCGGCCATTGTAGGTTACCAGGCCAATGGAGCTATTGTTCATTATCGTCCTGAGCACGGTAAATCTGCCACTATCCAACCATCTGGGCTGTTATTACTGGATTCTGGAGGGCAATATGAAAGTGGTACCACCGATATTACCCGTACGACGGCACTAGGCCCAGTGACAGATGATCAACGATTGCATTATACCCTCGTCTTAAAAGGTCACTTAGGGATAGCACTGCTGCACTATCCCGAAGGAACAAAAGGCTATCAGATCGATACCCTAGCGAGACAAGATTTGTGGAAAGCACATCTAGATTATGGTCACGGGACGGGACACGGTGTCGGTTTTTTCTTGAATGTTCATGAAGGTCCTCAAAGTATTTCATCAGCGGCAGGACGCGGCAGTATTCCACTTGAAGTTGGAATGCTTACTTCCAATGAACCCGGCTTTTATTTACCGGATGGTTACGGAATTAGAATAGAAAATCTGGTGTTGACTGCACCAGCAGGGGAGTCTGCTTTTGGTAATTTTTTAAAATTTGATACGGTTACCCTCTTCCCTATTGACCTTAGCTTGGTACTAAAAGAATTATTAACCGAGGCAGAAATAACGTGGTTAAATGATTATCACCGAATAGTATTTGAGGAATTAAGTCCTTTATTGAAGCCAGAAGAGGTGAATTGGTTAAAATCGAAGTGTCAACCGTTAGCGATTTGATCTATATAGTAAAAAAGCAAGATCATCAGATTTTTAGTTTCGTTTATAAAATTGCGCTAGTTTGCCTTATCACTCTTTCACATCAATGACGCCTAAGGCCCCTTTTACCCAATTTTTAATATCTTCCTTAATTTGAGCATCAAGACTTTCATCTAGGTATTCAATCACTCTAAATCTATTAAATACTAAATATCTAAGCTGTGCTGTATAAAAATTAAATTCTTCATTCATCGTATCGCAAAGGAACACCAACTGAAGCGGTGTATAAACAGGAATTTGAGTGAGCCATTTTGAACAAAAATCCTCTGAATTTAATTTTTTTATCCCATCCCTCCATGATGTAGTCCCTGTTTTGCACTGACCAAACCCAATAAGTTTTCCCATTCTTTTATCTGAGAATTCTTTCCAACCTACTACATCAATAGCATCATCTTTTTGAGGAGGAGAGTTTTTATTCGGATTTGAAAATATTTTGCCCTCTCCAATATTTTTAATTAAGTCATTCACTTTATCTTCAAAAGTTCCTGAGACGGCTGTACCAAAAACAAAACTATTTGCATTATATCCAAAATAGTTCTTTATTACGTAAGCACAAACTCTCTCAAATAATAAAGTGCCATCAATATCATTGAAAAATTTTTGGGTTTGCATATTTAACCGTGTACCAAGTAATAAGTAGGTATATGCCACTTTAAAAAAATTATCTTCATCAATTATTCTTATGGAATATTTATTTATTTCAAAAGGATATTTTGATCCCAAACTTTCTGATCTTCGATTAATTTCTTCAAAAGCTTCAGAATTCTTCACATCCATATTATCATCTTCACTCTCAATACCTTCGTGGTTTATTTCATTGAGCTCTTTAGATAGGATTTTATTAATGTTTATCTGCGAAATAAACATCTTAGGGTTTCTTATGGCTTCAATTTCCCAAAAATCAGCAATTTCTTCTTTGTAAGCTTTTGAGCTTGGTATATTTGGAATTTTGTACGACATTCTATTCTGTAAGTCTATTCTTTTTCGCCTTTTTTGAATTATTCCTATTTACTTTTTCCATCTCATCATATAAATCATCCGCAAGTTTTGCAACTGATCCAGCTACTCTCAAAATATTTTCTTCTCCTTTATAGCCATTAGTTAGATAGGCTCTCGCTTTTTGTAATGCTCTTTTTGCTGCCAGTAAGTTCTCTTCAAATAATGCATCGGATGATCTACTTAGTTCGTGAGCATAAGACAATGCTTCTCCATCAAATAAAGCAGCTATCGCTTCTTTACTTTGCAAAACTTCGTCTAAGTATTTAAGATCAGGATTTTGAGATTTAATAATTGGTTGAGTATCATTTTTTTTACTTCCATAAAGCCATTCAAGTAATTGGCCTAATTCTTTTTTCTTGTCTTTTTGAATTGGTTCTTCTCTCTCTTCTTCTGCATCTGAAACGTTCAGAAAACTTCTAATACCTTCTCTTTGTAAACCAGTATAAAGATGAGAAAAATAAAGTCTATTAGCTTGAATATCATCATAATCAAAGACTTTCATTTTTTTTGCCTGCTCTAAGACCATTAATCCCTGATACAGTTTTTGAGCAGTTTTATTAGTGTCTCCTATCTGATATGCAATATCATTAATTGGGACCTTGTAATCATTATGAATTTCAGCAATATATTTAGCTTTTGCAAAGCTTCCCCATTTAGCTGGTCCATTAACATGCTTGAAACCTATATATTTCCATGATTCTTCTCTACCTTCTACCACGATGCATGGCAGCTTAGACGTTTGACTGATTAAATTCCCATCAATTTTATCTTTAATATGAAGAGGAATCTTAATTTCATAATCATCTTGAATTAACTTAACAGCTGCTAACCTTCTATTACCCTCAACTGCATAATATATATTCTTTTGTTCAACAACAATCAACGGTTCATAGTCCCAAAACCCGTTTGAGACAATAGAATATAAAAGTTCATTGACAGCCATTTCCTCCCATAATATCTGAAGAATTTCTTCATCCTTAGAGTTCTTACTAATCCCAAACTCACTAAGTCTTGGATTTCGAAAGTCCAACTTTATTTTATCATAGTCTAGATATTCAATAGTACTCTTCATTATAGTTTTAACATTTTAAACTGATAGATTTAAATTCATTGACTTACTTCCTAATCTTAGTTTCTTAGGAAGATAAACATTATCAGAAAACATCATAATTTCCTTAGATACCTTTTTATCTTGTAAAGTGTATGTCATCGGTAGTAGTGTTTTCCTTAGTGGTTTATATAAATCATTAATCCTTTCTACATTATCGTAAGTGAGAATCCAGTTTTTATTTTTATTCGTTTTTAATAGCTTGGCTAATTCTGAGTGATTTTTATCATTATAAAAATTTAAATACAGATTTTCACCTTGATTATAATAAGGTGGATCTAAGAATATTAGCTGTTTATTTTTTCTATTAAATATATATTTTAAAAAAGGAATTGACTTTCGGTTATAAATTTTTATTTGGTCTTTTTTCTCTGCTATATTTTCAATTCTAGAAATTAGATTTAATTTATTGAATCTAACATCTATTTTATAATTACCAGATTGATCAAATCCTCCAATTGGACCAGCTCTATATAAAATACCTGATCTATTTGATCTATTAAGAAAAAATGTAGAAAACCCTACTTCAATTTTGCTATATTTTTCAAAATTATCGTAAATTTCCTTCTGCTTTTTCCATACATCAACACTAATTTTTGTCTTATTAATTTTTTTAATAAACTCTTCCGTCTCATTTAATATTGAATCCCAAAACGCATATATATGAAAATCTAAATCATTTAGAATTATCTTTTTTACTAACCCTGAGAAAAGTACGTTTAATGATGCACCTGCTCCTCCTGCATAAAGTTCATACAAAGTGCACCCTTCCAGATTATTTATTAATATTAGATCTTCTAAAAAATTAGATATTCTTGATTTGCCTCCTGGGTATCGTAGAGGACTTATAAATTTATTCGTATTTCCTGTAATTTTGCTCATAATTTGGTTGAATAGAGTAATTCTTTAATATCAACATCTAAGATTATTGCTATTCTTCTTAAGTCTTTCAAATAAGGTTGAGATTTATTATTACATATTGCAGTAATAGCATTTTTACTCTTCCCTAATCTTTCTGTCAGTTCTTTTTGACTTAAATCTTTGAGCGCAAGCACTTCCTTAATTCTATTTATCTTATACATTTGAGAAATCCTAATTCCGACACCACAAAGTATAAGAAAAACTTTACTTTATACAAGTCTTTCTTCTATTTATTTCGTTTGAGTATGCTTTTTTACTTACAAAAGAATCTTAAAGTTACTATATAACCAACAAAGGCGTGCAAATAGTCGTTTCTTTGCTTGTTAGCTATATTTTCCTTTATTTTGTGCTCAATATTTTATGAAAAAATAATTACAATGAGTGAAGAAATTCAAAACGTAGGAGCAAAGGGCAAAGCCCTAGTCATTTTCGTAGTTGCCTTTATCCTGTTTATTTCTCTTTGGAGATATGTTTATCGCGTCAATAACGTAATGGAATTTCCGTACTAGACTTATCTATCCTACAAAACGACAAACCTAAAAAGGGCTGCTTACTGAAAAGTAAGCGGCCCTTTTTGTTATTTTGACAATCAATCTCTTAGTTAATTCCTTTTGACATCTCATAAAGTGGAGAAACATCCGCTAGAAGGATAAACTCTGTACGACGATTCATGGCACGCACTTCTTCTGAATCATTCTCATCTTGAAATTTAGGCATGGTATCTCCACGACCAGCCGCAGTAAGCTGAATTGGATTAACACCCAGTTTTACAAGTTCCGCTACTACCCGATTGGCACGAGCAGTACTTAGTTCTTTATTATCTTTGAATCTTGCACCTTCTTTCATTGGCACGCTATCCGTGTGTCCTTCTACGAGAAGTTTTACTTTTGGGTTTTGCATTAGTTTTGAGGCAAGATCATTTAAAACCATCTTACTGTCTTGATCTACTCGAGTAGAACCACTTCGAAAACGGATAGGAGATGGCATGTTTACATTAAGACCGTTATTACTTGCGCTAAGATCAAAACCACCTTTTTTATACACATCGAAAGTAGAACTTACTTTTTCCTGAACCATCGTCAATTGAGAATCCTTAGCAGCTACCATCGCTTCCATTTCTTCTAGCGACTTTTTAGCATTCATCAGCTTATCATTGGTAGCAGAAATTTCGTCGGATAGTTCACTGGTTTTTTCCTCCATTGCTTTGTTCAAGTGCTTTTTTTCTGATTCTAAGGTAGCGACGTTAGTCTCCAAATTTTTCACCTTTTCCTGATTTTCGGCTAGGACCTGATCAATGGTTGTTTTGTCATTCATTAATTGTTCAAATTTCTTTTTAGAAACACAAGATGAAAGCAAGCAGGCAAGGGTCATACACATTAACAGTGATTGGATAAGTTTTCTCATTTTAGTAAGTTTTGTACGGTCAAGTTGTTTGTGCACTGATAGGTGCATTGAAAAAATAAAATTATTATTCTGTTGGAAAAGTTTGTGGGACGAATGTCTTAGTATGTTATCTTAGGTAGGTCTCAATCACAATAATACTCGATCGACTCATAAAAAAGGAGAAAAATTACTAACAGGCGAATGTTTATATTTAAAAAAATATAATTTGTTTTGTGGATAACTTCACCTTTCAACTTGTTAGTAACTATTAACAGTTTAGCTATAATCTATTTTAAATCAACTGATTACAAGAATAAAATTAAAATAGAATACAATGATAAAGTTATCCACATTTTTGAGTTATCCACATTCTCAAAAAAATATCCACATTTTGAGTTTTAACTATAAATAGAGGCAATTAGCTTCCGTCCGCCTGCTCTATTGCGAAATTCACAAAGATAAATGCCCTGCCAGGTTCCCAGATTTAGCTGATGATTGGTAATCGGAATCTGCACGCTATGACCAATCATAGCTGCTTTTATATGAGCGGGCATGTCGTCTGGGCCTTCCATTGTATGAGTAAGATAAGGTAAATTTTCGGGTACGATTTCGTTAAAAATATTTTCAAAGTCCACCCTAACGGAAGGATCCGCATTTTCATTGATGGTAATTCCAGCTGAGGTATGTTGGATAAAAAGATGAACAAATCCAATCTCCGGTAAAGCACCAAGATCGGCTAATATCTGATCAGTAATGAGATGGTAACCACGTGGATAAGCGGGTAGTTGGATCTTATGTTGGGAGATCATGGATGAGTGAATTCTCTAAGTCGATAAGTAATTAGGTTCAACAAAAAATCAAAAATTTTCTAGAACAGATGCTTGATCATCGAGTAATCGGTGGACATTTTAGGCTACCAAAATAGTATACAATTCCGATACCTAGTGTGGCGTAGCTATCATTTTTTCGACCATTACCTCGCTGTCGGCCTTCTTGTGCAATGGAGACGCCCTCGTCTCCTATGGAACGATCAGATAGCTCTACAGCAATATCCCCTCGCAAACTTTCTAGGTCATTAAAATCAGGATACACACCACTGACATCATCCAGATAATCAGTGAATATTTTACGTCCGCTAAGTTGGATATTGACACTCCAACGATAGCTTAAATCTATTTTAAAGCCAACACCGTAATTAAGTCCTCCCGAGACCGTAGAATACTCTTCTCCACGAAACTGTCCTTCGGTACCAAAGTTGCGTAACTCGTACGTTACACCGTCTAATTCGGTCGTAGGATTATATTGAAAAATAGAAAATCCAGCAAAGAGATAAGGGGTAAAAAATTCATCGCGGGAGCCGTGAACGTAATTAAGGAAGTTAAATTCAAAATTAAAACTACCATCCCAGACATCGGAGCGAAAATTGAGGTTACGCGTCCGTTCAAAAGTATTATCAGAGGTTGCATCCGTCCCTGCTACTCGTAGATAATTGACGGTTGCTTTCATACAAATTCGAGTATTAAAATTATATCGCGCAATGATACCTGCCGCCAAACCCGCTTCTTTGACATCGAAGGTGGTATTCAAATCCCCAAAGTAGTTGGCTGTACCAACCCATCCTCCTAGTTCCCAACCTTCCTGAGCGGAGAGGTTTGATCCTAAAAGAAAAAACGCAAAAAGCAGACAAAGATTTTTCACTGGAAATTTAATTTAAATTGTTCATGAAGATAGTACGCTTCTGATTAGGAAGTATTTGCAAATAGTGGTAGGGTAAGTTGCAAGTGCAAAGTTAATATAAAAACACCTTAATATAAAACGGCCAACTATCCTTGTTTGGTATGATAATTCAAAGAAATGATGAGAATACGAAAATAAGCCAAAATGCAGGCCAAAAGTCAACTCAATCGAGTCAGAACTAACAGATAATAGCTATCAAACGCTATCTCAGGTAGTTTTTTTGAATAAAACCTATTTAAAATCCCTCTACCCAATCAAAAAAATTGCTGGCCTTTTATGCAAATCTGGTAGCTCTGTCGCTTTCCATTCTTTGATCGTTTTGGTTTTAATGTATTCCGTGGGAAGTGTAAGGTCAGCCGCGATACAGAATGATGTATTAGGATGTAATTGTCGAAAAGCAGTTTCGATTACCCCCAGATTACGATAAGGCGCCTCGATGAAGAGTTGGGTTTGTCCTTGCTTTTTGGCGGTAGACTCTAGGCGTTTTAGGGCATTGGCCAATTCTGGCTTTTTGGCAGGCAGATAACCTCGAAATGCAAAATTTTGCCCATTGAGGCCAGAGGCCATCAGAGCGAGTAAAATTGAGGAAGGTCCAACGAGCGGAATAACTTGAAGTCCTTTTTGGTGGGCATATTTAACAATGAGTGCTCCAGGATCCGCAACACCAGGGCAACCAGCTTCGGACAGAACACCAATGTCTTTTCCCGTTTTGAGAGCAGCCTGAAAAGCTTGATAGGCGGCCTGTGAATCATGTTTATCTAATTCAAAAATTTCTAACTCGGAAATGGGAAGACGAGGCTGCATAGCTTTGATGAAATGTCGAGCAGTCTTGGCTCTTTCAACAATAAAGACTTCCAGTTCGCGGATATGAGTTCCGACCATTTCTGGTAAGGTCTGAAGGCTGTCTGGTCCAAGTGGACAGGGGATGAGGTATAGCTTGGGCATTCTGAAAGATAATTAATAATGAAGGAATGAAAAAATTAATATTGACACTTGGAGTGTGAATTTTAATCAAATTTTATTATCCATAACTCTATAGAACATAAGGTCTGCGGGAGTGTTCTAAATTTTGTGTTTTTTAAATTCAAGTTCAATGTCAAAAACA
>CAZYAC010000184.1:0-1891 GCA_964645475.1 uncultured Saprospiraceae bacterium
AGTACCGTTAACTCAAAAGTGATCGGAATAAAGGCTGGCACTGACCAATATGGTTTACCACCAAAAATGATGGGCCAATCTCTAGTAAATACCCAAGTCATAAATAAAAAGGCAGTACAAGTACCCGTCGCTCCGTAAACGAATCCAGCCTGATGTAGACGTGATTCGGACAGTCCCAAAATCGGATCAAGTCCGTGAATTGGGAAAGGGGTGTAAACATCCATAATATCTAGATGGTCTTTTTTGGCCTGACGAACTGCATCGAGTAAAATCTCCTCGTCGTTGTACAATCCGTATAAAACTTCCGTGTGACCTTTTTCCATAATTTTTTTTTTGCTATTAGCTATTTGCTGTTGGCTATTTGCTTCCATCTTTCGTGTAAAACGTTATTTGGAAGCTAGTTAGCCAGTTAGCATTAAATCTTTATTTTTTAATGTTCGTCTACTGTGGCACCGTGTGTACTTACACCATGACTTCCGTGGTGTGCATTTGGTCCAGTGTATTGATCTCCAGCCGTTTTTAAAATACTCTTTACTTCCGCTACGGCCACTACTGGTGCGACTCTTGTAAAGCCAAGGTAAAGGGTAAAGAATAAACCGATGGTTCCTAAATAGATTCCAATTTCTACCCAAGTAGGTGTGTAATAAGACCAACTTGATGGCAAGTAATCACGCGC
This sequence comes from uncultured Saprospiraceae bacterium, assembly GCA_964645475.1. Lineage (GTDB taxonomy): Bacteria > Bacteroidota > Bacteroidia > Chitinophagales > Saprospiraceae > JALZUU01. The sequence goes on from CAZYAC010000184.1 coordinate 677, forward strand.
CAAAGTCGTTGCGATAATTACGAATCGCTCGAACCACATCCCGATGTTTACAACGATGGATAAAAAGAAGGTCCAAGTGATACTTCGACGGATTTTTTTAGACCAGAAGAACTGTGGAGATAATACATTACAGAACATCATTCCGAAGTAAGACCACCAGTATGGCCCAAGGGCTCGATTAAAGAAAGCAAACTGCTCATATACATAACCAGAATACCAAGCGATAAATAACTCCGTTAAGTATGCAACCCCTACCATGGTTCCCGTTACTAGGATGACCTTGTTCATAGATTCTACATGCTCAATCGTAATATAATCTTCTAGGCTTAATACCTTTCGAGTAATAATCATCAGCGTTAGTACCATCGCAAATCCAGAGAAGATCGCTCCTGCTACAAAATAAGGAGGGAAGATCGTGGTATGCCAACCTGGAATTACGGAAGTGGCGAAATCAAAAGATACAATGGTGTGTACTGAAAGTACCAGTGGTGTTGCCAATCCAGCTAATACGAGGGATAAAGATTCCCATCGTTGCCAGTGCTTGGCAGAACCCGTCCATCCAAAAGAAAGAAAGTTGTAAATACTTTTTCGCATTCCTGTCGCACGATCTCTTACGGTGGCAAAATCAGGTACGAGTCCTGTATACCAGAATAATAAGGAAACCGTAAAATAAGTACTGATCGCAAATAGATCCCAGAGGAGTGGAGAGTTAAAGTTTACCCATAATGGTCCACGTGTATTTGGATAAGGGAAGAAGTAGAAAACGACCCATGCACGTCCAACGTGAATACCGGGGAAGAGTGCTGCACAGATTACCGCGAAAATCGTCATTGCTTCTGCAGCTCGGTTAACTCCGGTACGCCACTTCTGACGGAAGAGTAAAAGGATCGCAGAAATAAGGGTTCCGGCGTGTCCGATTCCGATCCACCAAACGAAGTTGGTAATATCCCAACCCCAACCGACCGTTCGGTTTAGGTTCCAGGTACCAATCCCGTTCCAGATCGTCCAGGCAATACAAAACAAACCAAACCCTAATAAGGAGACGGACATTAGAAAGGTAATCACCCATAATGCATTTGGTGTCTTTTCCGTTGGGCTGATTAGATCTTCCGTAATATCATGGTAGCTTTTGCTACCCGTAATTAAGGGTTTTCTAACTGGTGAAACTATCGCACTCATATTTCTAAATTATATTCTATTATTAAACACCAAAAA
>CAZYAC010000184.1:1991-6249 GCA_964645475.1 uncultured Saprospiraceae bacterium
CGGTTGTTAACTACTGCGGTATAGCGCACGGAAGATCGTACGTTGATTTCTTCCAGAGCGATATAAACTAAAGGATTATGATCTAATGCTTTGTTCAGTTCTCCTTTCTTATTATTCATATCTCCAAAGACGATTGCACCCGTAGGACAAGCGGTCTGACAAGCCGTCTTCACATCTTGATCTCTTAGCTTACGCTTTTCTCGCTTCGCAGTTAACTTTCCTTCTTGAATTCTTTGTACACAGAAGCTACACTTCTCAATTACTCCTCTAGCCCGAACCGTTACATCTGGGTTTAAAACCATTCTTGTTAGGTTATCTGCACCGTATGGAACAGACTCTTCGTTTAGGTCAACTTGATTGGCAGGGAAGATATCCGCTGTCGTATAATCCAACCAGTTGAAACGTCGTACTTTATAAGGGCAGTTGTTCGCGCAGTATCTTGTACCTACACAACGGTTATATGCCATTTGGTTCAGACCTTCTGAACTGTGGTTGGTGGCTGAAACTGGGCAAACGTTTTCACAAGGAGCGTTATCACAGTGCTGACACATCATCGGCTGATAAGCTGTATTTGGATTGTCTGCATCTCCATAGAAATAACGGTCAATTCTTAACCAAGTCATTTCGTGGTGACGACTAACTTCTTTTGCTCCTACAACTGGTACATTATTTTCAGCCATACAAGCGACGGTACAAGCCGAACATCCTGTACAGGCATTCAGATCTACGTACATGCCCCAGTGGTGGCCATTTTCATATAGGTATTCGTGACCAGGATAAAGTGTCTCAGAGTTTAGATGCTGCGCTTCTTCTCGCTTTTTCTCTATTTTTTCAATTTCGTCCGACAGGTGATTGATATTCGTTGTATAAATTACTGAACGATCTGTCAAACTTCCTTGATATCCTTGACCAACCACGCCGTAAGAAAAATCAACTAAAGCTGCTTCATCGGCATTATAAGTCTTACCTGCTTCATCTTTAGCGGTAACACCTAAGGTGTGGTGATACTGCACACAAGGGAAATCGTAGTTAATATCTACTATATCACTTACTTCTACATTAGTAGCATAGTATTGTGTATTTCCGTTTTGATCAGCAGACAAGTATGGAAACATATTCGTACCGATGTTACGACCTGCGTCGCCGCAAGTTTTTCTACCAAACCCAAGACTAGTTGCTACCGTTCCTTCTGGTTGTCCAAATTGAGGAAAAGCAGTAATCGGTGTTGCGTCTTCTGCACCATTTTGCGTTAGGTTAACTACATCTGCGTAGCCTTTCACCATATTCTTTCCGATCCCTTTATATCCAACAAAAGTATTTTTCCCGTCAAACTTCACTGGTACACCAAGGTAGTTGCCCCAAGTAGTACGAGTAACCGGATCTGCCATTTCTAATAACCAAGGATTGTTGGCATATTGCCCTGCTCCGATATTCACAGACTCTAAAAAGTCAATTTCCATTTCTGAATTAGAAGGCTGTGTGATTTGACCAGCATTGACGCTAGCTGCACAGCTACTATGTTCACGAGAAGCTGCACCAATATTGGCTACTCCATCGTGTAGCGTTTCATCCCAGAAAGAACGGAAAGAAGCATAATTGCTTTGAGCTCCGAACATACTGTTGTTCCAATTATTTCGCAGATACTCATAATAAGGTTGTTCTGCATCTGCCTTATAATTAGCACTAGCTGCCCAAGTTAGTAAAGAAGCTTCTGCTTGACGCGTTGGGAATAAAGGCTGAATGGTTGGTTGGATGATACTATAATGTCCACGCTTTGGTTCGGCATCACCCCAAGACTCTAGGTAGTGGTTGGTCGGTGCGATATAATCACAAAGTGCCATCGTTTCGTTTAGGTCGTAAGACAAAGAAATTTTCAATGGTACTTTCGCGAAAGCGGTAATAAATTTATTTGAATTATAAAGATCATAAGCAGGATTGGCATCCATCACGATGACGGCATCCACACTTCCACCTTGCATTTCAGTGATCAGATTTTGAATCTCGCTATCAATACCTTGGCGCTGTAAAGAACCGTGCGTAAAGGTTACCGTTTTTCCTAAGTTACCAGCCATTTCATTGATCTTATTGACCATGATTTGCTCCATAACATTATTAGAAGAAGAAACCACAATAGAGTTTCCACGACTACCGCGTAATTGAGAGGCAATTTTGTTAATCGCATTGGTTGCTTTAGCATTTAGGGTAGGAGCTGAAACACTTCCCCCCATGGCACTATATAAGGTAGCGATCGCTGCTCCCATTTCAGATGGCTTGATCAATACCCGGTTGTCTGCGTTAGATCCAGTTAAAGTCATTCCACTTTCAACCTGAATATGACGAGACATTTTGGGACGCTTGGCATTAATCTTACGACCTTTCGCGTAAGCTGCCGCATATTCTACTGGAGAAATCCAGGTACCTAAAAAGTCAGCACCAAAACTAACAATGGTGTCTGCTTTATCAAAATGGTAATCAGGAATAATTCGGTCTCCAAAACTTTTTTCGTTGGCTTCTAGAATAGCGGAAGAAGAAATTGGATCGTAGGTAACTATTTTTGCGTTCGGATATTTTGCTTGAAATTCAGCGAATACCTTTTTGGTAGTAGGACTTAATACCGTGTTGGTAACGATACGAATTTTCGATCCACCATTTAATTTACCCATAATGGTTTTATCCAAGTCTGCCCAAGACATTCCTGTAATGGCACCATTTTCCCCGATAGAACCACTCATTTTATTCCGGTTCACATCGTAAAGTTCGAGTACACTTGCTTGTGCCCGAGCGGATGTACCACCTTTAGTCAGTGGAGACAAGACGTTTCCTTCGATTTTGATGGGTCGCCCCTCTCGCGTTTTAACCAATACCGGACAGTAATCACCACCCTTAACGAAACTAGATGCATAATAAGTAGCGACACCGGGAACGATTTCGTCTGGCTTAGTAACGTAAGGAATTGCGCGCTTTACAGGTATGTCACAACTCGCAGCTACGGTAGCTGCTCCGAGGCCGAAGCCTAGATATTTTAGAAAATCACGTCGATTGGTTTCTACGTCGGCAATTTTTTCATCGCCTAGGGCTTCAATGATGGGTAATTCTACAAATTCCTTTCCAGCCGCTTCGATAAGCGCAGGATCGTTGTTTTTGTGTGCCATTCCAACCCAGATGTCCTGATTTTTCTTGTCCATTATTTCAATTTAATTAAGCTCTTTTTAGGAGATCGTACTTTTTGATTTTGAAGGTAATTTTAGTAATGACATTTTTGACACTCTAAACCTCCGATGTCTTCCACTGTGACAACTTCCCGTTTTCCGGCTTTTAATTCTTTGTGATATGTTTCGTACTGATCGTAATATTCGTTAGAAGCGAATTGTACTTCTGTTTGACGGTGACAGTTAACGCACCATCCCATAGATAAAGGAGCATATTGTTGAACCACCTCCATTTTTTCAACGGGACCATGACAGGTCTGACATTCTATTTTACCAACCGTAACGTGTTGTGCGTGGTTAAAGTAAACATGATCAGGTAAGTTGTGAATACGTACCCATTCAATCCCACCTCCAACAGATTTTTTACTTGGGTTTGTTAGAGACGTTTCGATATTCGCCCACTGCTTCTCAGCCTCTTTGGTCGCATCTCGCTCTAGTTTAGATTCTGAATTAGCATACTTCGCATCTGCCCCTCTATCCTTTAAGAATGTTTCTTTAGCGTATTTGATGAAGATCGGTTTGATCTCTTCGTTAGACATTTCGTCATAATTCTCGATGTATTTATCTGTGCTAGGATCGTAACCGATAGAAGCATAGATTTTTGATAATTCCGCCGTTCCGTTCTCGCTACCCTTTTTGATCGCTTTATGGCAATTCATACAAGTATTGGTCGCTGGAATTACAGCGTGCTTACTACGACGGGCACCATCGTGACAGTATTGACAATCGATTTCCTGTTGACCAGCGTGTACTGCGTGAGAGAATTTGATCGGTTGATCAGGTGCGTAACCTTGTTGGCGTCCTAAGTTTATCGCATTATTAACGGTGGTAAATCCACCAATGATTACCAAAGCAAAAATGACGAATCCAATTACACCACGACTGGTTAGTATATCTTTTATAGTAGCAACTTGTCCCGGAGCGCCTCCTTCCTTAATCTGCGCCATTCGGTTTAGATTAGAAATGATTCGCGCTAAGGCTACTGTCAGAATTCCAAGAATTAAGAATAAGACCATAAAGAAAGGAGTGCTGAGGCCGGACTCTTTGGT
>CAZYAC010000184.1:6349-8130 GCA_964645475.1 uncultured Saprospiraceae bacterium
TACGGAAAAGCGCCTTACCTTCATCGAGGTTAACATCTTGGGCGGAAAGGGAAAAAGCAAACAAAACGAAGAGGAGGGAAAGTAAGTGTTTCATCCTAGGTATTGTCGTATTACTAATCATATCTCTGAATCTTTTTCGACTAATAGAACGCATAAGAAAATATATGATATCTATTGTCATTTTTATGTCAGCGCAAAAATACAATTCACAACCATTATTACCAATATATATTTACCTCTAAATTTTATTTAGACCTTTTCTAAATAGTGATAAAAATCTAACATTCCTCAGGGACTTCCGTTACACGCATTTTTATAGGTCTTTTAAGAAAAATAGGAACGATTTAAAGGTAAAATTCGGATTAGATAAAAGAAAAATTGGGGATAGAATTAATAATTAAAATTAATATCAAATAAATAAAAATTTGTTTCTATCCAATTAATCTGAAAAAAGAACTAAAATGGAGTGGAATTCTTAAAATCGTTGTAAAAGTCGCTGACCAATTTCAAGATTATCGTAGGATGTTTGGATGAGTTTTCGGGCCGTTGCACCAATCTGAGAAAGTCGCGTCGGATTTTCTTGACAAAATTTTAAGCACTCAAACCATTCTTCTGCTGTATCAGCGATCAACACTTCTTGCTGATGCTGTGCTTCGATACCTTCCAGTCCAATGCTAGTGGTAATCACTACTCTACCCAAAGCCATTCCTTCTAAAATCTTTACGCGCATTCCACTTCCACTTAAAAGTGGGACAATCATGATGGGATGCTGATTAATAAATTTTTGAGCGTCCGGCACCTCTCCGTGTACGATTACTTTCTGGGCAGTCAGTTCATAAAGATGATTTGGGGTATTCCGTCCTGCCAAATGAAGCGTAAAATCAGGAAAAGTAGCTCGAATTTTCGGCCAGACATTTTTTATATACCAATCCATCCCTTCTAAATTGGGAACCCAGTCAAGAGAACCGATAAATGAAATGGAGAGTGATTGGGTGGTATTAATTGGGTTCGGTTGGTAAAGTTGATGATCAATTCCGATGGGGGTGACTTCGTAATTTCCGGTAAAACCCAGTTTTTGAAAAGTTGTTAGATCTCGCTTTGTAATTGGCACTAAGAGATCATATTTATTGAGATGGTTTAGTTCAAAGTTTTTTAATTTCCGAGTAAGATAGGCTAGATATTTTCTTTTCAGAATGGAAGAGGTGTTGCTGGTAATACGAGACCAAATTTCGTGTTCTACATTGTGAGCACGCATGACAATTTTGGCGTTAGAATGTTTTCGAATGATATTAATATACGGTGCCAAGAAAAGTGTTTCTAGTTGAACAATATCTGGTTTTATTTCCTTTAGCGTTTCAATTATTATTTTAGAAAAAGCTGCACTAACAAAACGATCGATATGATAAGATTTGGAGGAGAAAAGATTTAGGAAAGCTGGAAACAATTTAATCTCCGTATCTACCGAAATGGACTCAACTGATTTGTAAAAATTAAATATTTCTGGCAATTTGGAAAACTGGGATTCATCAAAAAAATGTTTCAGCGTATTCATACACAATAAATGTACTTCCGCTCCTAACTCATTATATGCTTTGGCCAAGTTGGTGATGGCAATTACTTCTCCGTCTTTGATGGGGTAAGGAAATTTTTTACAGAGTTGTAATATTCGCATAGTGGTTGGAAGGCTTTTTTTGCGTTGAGTTATGAGTTTGTTTTTAATAGTATTTTCTCGCAAAGGCGCAAAGGCGCAGAGATTTTATCGTGTATATCTGTTATCGTGA
>CAZYAC010000184.1:8230-10283 GCA_964645475.1 uncultured Saprospiraceae bacterium
GAATTTTTTATTAATAGTTTGTTTCTCGCAGAGATGTAAAGGCGCAGAGACACGCTATCGTGTATATGTGTTATTGCAAATAATTTTCATTCTATTACTTCCTCCTCTTCGGACCAAGCGGGTGCTACTATACAATAGAAGCAAAGGTCTGTATTTCCTTGATTTTCAACGAATTGTCTTGTATTTTCTGGGACTAATACTACTACTCCTGGTTGTACTTTTTGGGTTGTTTCATTGACTGTAATTGCTCCTTCTCCAGCGGTAAAGATATAGGTTTCTGATCCGCTGAGGGTATGTGGTAACGAAGCTTTTCCGGGGGCAATTGTCGCATAAGCAATACTATATGGCAGTTCGATTAGATCGTTTTTAGGATGCAATACCTCTGTCAAATGGGTCTCATCGCCTGCGGTAAAAAAAGGTAATTGTGGGATATGTTTTACGATCATTAGTGTTGTTCTATTCTTAAAATTTATTTCTCGCAGAGGTGCAGAGAACGCAGAGCGACCGCGGGTTATTTAACGTGTATATCTTTTAGTGTAAAATCTCTTTACTGGATTTTGTGATTGATATTGAATTTATTTTTATAGCTTAAAATTTAATTAAACACTTAATTAATTCCTTGATCTTAATACCTCCACGTCCAAGGTGACTAATTAACTGATCTACTGATTAGCCATTTACTAATCAACTAACTCCCCGAACAAATCGTACTCGGTTGCATCTGTAATTTTTATCATGGCAAAATCACCAATTCTAACAAAATTATCTGCTGCTGGAATCAGTACTTCATTGTCTACTTCCACACTATCGTATTCAGTTCTACCGACAAAATATTCTCCTTCTTTTCGATCAAAAAGCACGGGCATGGTTTGACCAATTTTTGCTTGATTTTTATCAAAAGAAATATGTTGTTGAATTTCCATTAAGCGGTTGGCTCGGTCTACTTTTACTTCCGCAGGGACATCATCTGCTAGATCATGCGCTGAGGTGTTTTCTTCGTGAGAATATTGAAAAACGCCTACTCTTTCAAATTGCATTTTTTGCACAAAATCACAAAGCTCTTGAAACTCTTCTTCCGTTTCACCAGGGAAGCCTACTAAAAAAGTAGTACGAATACCTATTTCGGGTACACGTTGTCGAGCAACAGTAATCAAGTCTTCCATTTCCTTCCGAGTGATCTGTCGGCGCATTCTATCTAAGACCGCATCCGAAGCGTGCTGCAGTGGCATATCAAGGTAATTACAGATATTTTTTCTTTCTGCCATTACCTCAAATATGTCTTCTGGAAATTTACTTGGATAGGCATAATGTAACCGTATCCATTCCAGCCCTTCCACATCGGAAAGTGCTCGCAGCAAATCCGTCAATGCGCGTTTTTTATATAAATCTAGACCATAATAAGTAAGCTCCTGAGCGATCAGCATAATTTCTTTTACGCCGGTACGCACCAGATTTTTAGCTTGCTTTACTAACGCTTCGATCGGTTGAGAAACGTGTTTACCCCGCATCAATGGAATCGCACAAAAAGAACATGTTCGATTACAACCTTCTGAAATCTTTAGGTAGGCATAATGATTCGGGGTGGTCGTAATTCGTTCACCAATTAATTCGTGCTTATAGTCTGCGTTGAGTTTGGCGAGTAAGCCGGGTAATTCGAGGGTACCGAAATAGGCATCTACCTCTGGAATATCTACTTCGAGTTTGTCTTTATAACGTTGTGACAAACAGCCTGTTACATACAATTTATCAATGTCTCCTTTGGTCTTTAAATCTGCATATTGTAAAATCGTATTCACAGATTCTTCTTTGGCTAGATCAATAAACCCACAGGTGTTGACAATGATGACATTGGCGTCTTCATCATTACTATCGTGTACCACTTGATAATCATTCCCTTTTAGTTGCGTAATGAGGTTTTCGGAGTCCACTAAATTTTTGGAGCAACCAAGTGTAATGACATTGACTTTGTCTTTTTTGAGCGTGCGAGCTTTCATGGCGCAAAAGTAATTTAAATTGTTGATTCCTGCCTGCTGGCAAGCAAGGTGTTGAATTG
>CAZYAC010000185.1:0-10248 GCA_964645475.1 uncultured Saprospiraceae bacterium
TTGGGTACCGCAATGGCCAAATGATAATGTTGTAAAATCCAACCCTCGGTCGTTTTTTCTAAAATACCAGAACCTCGACAGACGCCCATCCAAGTATCTAATGTTTCATTAAACCAGGCTACTTCTCCCTTTTTGCTATAATAGATTTTTCGTTCTAGTGGCTGAAAAGCCCAAGCGGTATCTCGTTCAAAATACTTAAGTGCAAAGGCCTCAAATTCTGATTTGGTCCATCGTTCCGAGGCATCCGTACCAAGATAAATTGATTCGGGACCCAAAGTTTCAAAAAAGACTACTTCGTCACCAGTAGCAGCCGCGTGATGCCAATTGTCCATCAATTGGTTTATCGCTTCGTCTCTGGGGTCTGTTTCACTAGTTTGGCAGTTACTTCGTCGTCGAGTGTCGATCAAATGTTTGATTTTCCAACCTGTCAATTGCTTTACGAGGGTAAAGGAATTAACCCCGCAGTGGCTCAACTTGTCTCCTATATAAAACGTGTAATCTGTCCAGACTGTGGCTAGACTTCCGTCTTGTCGAATTTTATAAGACCATATTTTTTCATCCCATTGGTCATCGTGCGGCGTACCAACTGCCGTGACAAAATCCAACAACGTGCCTTTTTTCACTTTCACTTTTCCTTCCCTATTAGTGAGGACGGTTTCTAGTAAAACCTCCGGCATAAAAGCACTTCGTACTGCTGTGGAATCACCCGCGCGCATCCCGTCAAAAAGTTGATGAATCGGTTTTAAAATTTCGGTATCCTGTGCACATAATAAAACGGGGGAGAAGACCAAAAGCAAAGAAGATAATATTGATTTAGACATATTTTTTTAGGATAATCATTTTTGTGAAAATTAGTAATGACAAAACATTAAGATAGAAAAAAAAATTATTTTTTAATAAAAACCAATGTTTATGTTATTGATTGTTAGTACTTTTGCAGCGATTTTAGAAAAATGAGTAACAAAAAAATTGTTACTAACGTATAAAAACCCTAACCTTTTTCTTACTGATACGTAGTCAACTTCAATGACTAGTTTGTAAGCGTACCAAATTGATCGCATTTCGAATACTTAAGATCGTACCAAAACGTTTAACGAAACTAATGATATCTTAAGGAATTAAAGAGCGATGAAAAGGCGGTTCAAATTTTTATCTTACAACCGTCATCATTCATAAATTTCAATTGAACAAATTACCATAATCACCTTTGTATTGAAACTGTTTATTAATGGTAGTTTTTCTTTTTATAATTTCTTTATTTTAAACCATTAAATACTCTTTTGTAATGTTAAAAAAACAATTTTCGAAATCCAAGCCTGCCTGCAAGGTTACCTTTAGTTTACCTAAAGAAGCTGTAACCAAAGGTAAAAGTGTTGCGTTAGTGGGAGAATGGAATGATTGGAATGAAAAGAAAGCCGTAAAGATGAAAGCGGGTAAAGGCAATTACACTGCAACTGTTGAATTAGAAACGGGACGTAACTATGAATTCCGATACTTGATTGGAAAATCAAAATGGGAGAACGACTGGCAGGCTGATGGCTATGTACCAAATCCTTTCGGCTTTGACAACTCAGTTGTTTCTGTTGTAAGTGTTCCTACTGTAACGAAAAAAGCTGCAAAAAAAACAACTGCTAAAAAGAGCAGCACTAAAAAAGCAGTAACAAAAAGAGCAACTGCTAAGAAAGTAACTGCTAAAAAGGCAACGCCAAAAAAGGCAACCACTAAGACAACTGGAAAAGTTACTCGTAAGGTAACTCGCAAACCTGCTGTTAAGAAGGTAACTAGATCTAGTGCTAAGGATGATTTGAAAAAAATTGAAGGTATTGGACCAAAGATCGCTGAACACTTAAACAAAGGCGGTATTCGTACTTTCGCTGATTTAAGTAAAGCTAAGCAAGCAACCTTAAAAGGAATTTTAGCTGCAGCTGGACCTCGTTACAAAATGCACAACCCTGGTTCTTGGCCAAAGCAAGCTAAATTAGCTGCTAAGGGTAACTGGAATGCATTAAAAGTATTACAAGACAAATTAAACGGCGGTCGGTAATCACTGACTCCTTAATAATAATACTAAGCGACTTTCTGTGATCAGAAAGTCGCTTTTTTTTGCTCTTCTCATAAAAGCAAAGGCTCTACCAAAAGGCAAAAATAATGCAGTATGACTTTTCCCTTTGTAGATTTAAGAACAATTGAAAATCGAGACAAAGAATTCTTTTCAAGCATATTCCTCTCCTGTTTATGACTGTCTGATAGAAGTTGGTATAGTATGAAGTTGTTTTAAAAGTATAAATTTTGGATTATTTATTGGTTGGTATGTTTAATTACAGTAAAACAACCCCTAAACACAGGTATAAAATATTGTTTTCAAAACAGGTATTTATACTGTTAAAAAATTTATTGGTTTGTTGGATATTTGCATCATAGCAATTTTGCTAAAAACTTATAAATTTTATAATTATGTCACAAACAATTTCAATTTTAACAGTTGTCGATAGCGTAGATGTCGCCAATAAAGGTGCAAATTCTCATAATACCTATATGATGGATACGGAAGGTTATAAGGGAGAAGCTGAAGGTACTAATGAATTAGTTACTCAGTGTAATGATGGCGATGTTCTTCAATGGAGAATTACAGGAATTCGTCCTAATGTAACGGTAAATACTGCAAATTATAATGGTCAAGCAGTTAATGATCATATCATCAATCCTCAACAAGTAACTGTACTTGGAGAAGTTTATTGGACATCAAGGGTTGAATTAGGAGCAAATCAACCAGGTCAATATCAATACACTTTTGATATTGTAATCAATAATAATCATTATTCTTTTGATCCTTTTATACAAATTTCAGCAGTTTAAAAGCCCATTTCTACTAGAAAGTTTATGATAATTTAGGTCAATATTTCTATTCCTTAAGGTCCAATTAAGGAATAGAATTTTTTTATTTTATGGGAAATATGATCTCCCCCTAATACAACACTCTAAACTTAATCGTCGCGGGGATTTCTTTTAGATCTTTCAGGACTTCTTGACTGTATTTTTTATTGATGTCGGTAATTACGTAACCAATCGTATCGGTTGTTTGCAGATATTGACCAATGATGTTGATACCGTGTTCTGCTAATACACCATTGATTCTTGCCAAAATACCAGGTTGATTTTGGTGAATATGAATCAGTCGGTGTGCATTTTTCAAAATAGGTAATTGCAGGGAAGGAAAGTTAGCACCGTTGAAAGTACTTCCGGTATTGACGTAATCAATGATTTGCTCAGGCAGCACAGCGGAGGTATTTTCCTGCGCTTCGATGGTTTGTCCGCCGATGTGTGGTGTCAGCAAAACATTGTCCAGTTCAGTGAGTCGGGAAGTAAAGCCACCGTGTCCATTAATAGGTTCACTAGGAAAAACATCAATGCCCGCCCCTATTAATTTTTTGGATTTTAAATTTTTATATAACGCATCCATATCTACGGCCTGTCCGCTACTTAAATTTATAAAAATAGCGCCATCCCGCATGGCTTTAAATTCTCGTTTTCCAAAAAAGTTTTCGTTCTCTGGGCGATTATCCACATGAATGGAGACAATATCCACTCTTCTCAACAAGTCTCGTAACGCATTGCATTTAGTGGCATTTCCGATCGCTTGTTTTTCAAAAACATCATAATAATAAACGTCCATCCCTAAGGATTCGGCGAGGACAGAAAGTTGCGTACCGGAATTTCCATACCCAATAATTCCAAGTTTCTTACCCCGAATTTCGTAGCTGGGCTTTTTACTAATTTCCCATTTACCTGCTTTTAGCTGACTGCTTAAGTATGGGACATTCCGAGAAAGCATAATAATATTACCAATCACCATTTCTACCAATGAACGGGTATTGGCGTAAGGTGCGTTGAAAACAATCACGCCACGATCAGCCGCCGCCACCAGATCAACATGATTGGTACTACCACCAAAAATTCCGATAGCCATCAGCCGACTAGCTTGATCTAATAATTCTGCCGTTACGGACTGGTGAGCGGGTACGCCCAAAATGGACACATCTTTGATTAATTTTTTTAAGCCAGATTTACTAATTTTTCTAGGCCCCATGATCACTTCGTACCCCTCTCCTCGAAAAGCATCCTTAGCTCGTTCGTCCACCCCATCGAGCAACAGTACCTTAATCCGATTCTTTGGATAAGATAAAGCGCTCGGCATATCGTTGACATAGAGAAATTCGTCAAAACTAGGCGTGATATGATCTGCTTTTTCCAGAATATTTTCGCGTAGAACATTTTCTGTAAAAGCATAAAATTTATGAGCGATACCCGCCTCTTTCATTTCGTAATCGGTATAAGAATCACCGATCACATAGCTTTCGCCCGGAAGGTTCAGCGCTTTTAAAGTACGGGACTTCCCTTTACTATGCGCTAAGAGATTTTTTTCATCAAAACCCGTTATCCAACCTTTTTTATCATACAAAAAAGTATTAGCTAAAACATGATCGCCGTCGATCCCATAGTCTGCTACAACCGGATCAATAAAATCTTTAAAACCATTTGAAATAATATAAATATTGCCCTCGTATTTTTTAAAGAACGACTTATTACGAGAAAAGGAAGTAGAAATTTTTCTCTTTAAACGACGGATAACCTTTTCCAAATCTTTTCGGTGTACCGTTAAAAGAGCCATGCGGCGACTAAGGGATTCGTTGAAAGTAATCGTACCATCTACTCCTAAATTGGTAATGGATTTTATTTCGTTTAGAATCTTGGATTTGTCCTTACGCCCTTTCAAAACGATGTCGGCGATTTCTTCGAGGGCTTCGACAGAAGCGAAGGTACTATCGAAGTCAATGATGATATTTTTTTGTTGGGACATGGTGTGTATATTTTAGTGGCAAATATACACTAAGTAGGCGGTATTCTAAAAGGAGCAAAGAGAAAACACCTATCAGATATTCAATTCTACATGAATAGCGATAGGTACTAATCTAAACTCTCTCTTTATAAAAAAATATTAAAAATGCCTTTTAGGATCAATAAACAATCTCGTCTTTGATAATGATCTCCTGATAGGTCCCTTCTTGGACATCGTATTCAGCTGAATTAAACTCGGCAGCAGTAGTAATTGTTCCTAATTGTAATAAAAGAGTAATAATGAAAGTAAACATAAACTAAAGGTTTATTGGTTAAAAAATAATTCTATACAAAGCTAGGGACTACAAGAAGGAATAGTAAAACACTTATACAGGATTCGGGGCCTTAAAATTTAATAGCTCAAGGAACTTTTATGAAGCTAAAGTATTAGCTATCAATCGCTTATTAAAAAAATTTATAATTTATTTTTTAATAAAGAACACATTAAAGTATTACACCAAGATTAGTTTTAGGCTAATTCAGTAAACCGATGGGAAGGATAAATAGAATGATTGGAATGGTTATTTCCAAACAAACTGTCAGCTCTATTAAATGTCAGTGACAAATTATTAGAGCGACAGGCACCTAAAGGGTGTTTTTTTGTTTGGGTGTGCTTTTGAAAAAAGCTTTTTTAAGGAATCTAGTCTAACTAAAGGTTAAATCTAGTCTTTAACTAAAGGTTAAAGATTATAACTCAAAGATATTACAATTAATTAGATGTATCTAAACATAAATACCTCTTTTGAGACCTCACTATTTTTATTTAGTTTTGATTAAAAAAAAAATAAAGCATTGAAAGTCAAACATTTAAGATTTTATTTTACCTAAAAAATAATAGAATGCGCTTTCTGCAAGAAATAATTACCCTTTTCGATTCTTACCAAAAACTAGAACGAACCACGACTAGTAATAAAAAACCACCTTCTAATTATGAACTATTTTTTACAGGTTTAAAAAATGATTCCTTTCAAACAGATAAAGAGGCAAAAGTATATTTTATCGAACAAGGAAAAAGTATCGCACATTACCGGAAGTTAAAGTCAAGGTTTAGAAAAAAACTAATCGACCGTTTATTTTTAATAGAATATAAAAGTAAAGGCTATTCTGATATTCAGAAAGCCTATTTTCGTTGTCATAAAAATTGGACTGCGGTCCGGATATTATTTGGGAAAGGAATGCGAGATAGTGGCCATTATTTAGCAGTTAAGACGCTAAAAAAAGCACTCCATTTTGAGTTTACAGAAATCGTTGTAGACCTCAGTCGCTTATTGAGATTATACGCTGCTACCATAAAAGGAAGTCAAAAGGACTTTAATTATTATGACCAATTGGTAACGGACCACTTTACCGTTTTGGAGCAAGTATTAATGGCCGAGTCATTGTACGAAAAGATTGCTTTACCCTACGCTTTGTCCAAGGCGAATGACAAGGCAACGATGATGCTGGCCGAGGAGTTTAGTGAACAACTACAGCAACTTGATCTAAAAATCGAAACGCACAGTTTTACTGTTTTTGCTTATTTTATTCATAATATTCGTTACGAAATCAGTCACGACCCTAAAAATTTAATTAAATCCTGTGATGAGGCGATCAAAAAACTACGTACAAAACCTTTCAACCTCCGCAACCAAATTGGTAGTTTTATGTTGCGAAAATTTGCCGCACATCTGCAACTTGCTCAGTATTCAGCAGCTAAATCGACTGGTATCGAATGCGAAGAATTTGTTACCAAAGGATCCATCAATTGGTTTAAACTCAAACAATATCAATTGATTCATCTTATTTATACCGAAGAGTTTGACCAAATTCCAGCAACTTTTTATTCGGTTTTAAGAAGCCCAAAACTAGCTTTTCGGGGTACGGGTATTCAAGAGACCTATAAACTTATTCATGCCTATATTTACCTACTAAATCTTACTGGTAAAATCCCAAAAGATTCAAAACCTGCACTCCCTCGTTTCCGGCTTGGAAAATTTCTAAATGAAATACTTAGCTTTTCAAAAGATAAAAGAGGTTATAATATTGACATCTTAGTCTTACAAATTTTGATCGCATTAGTTCGCAAAGATTACGATTATATCATTGACCGACAAAATGCCCTCAAACAATATTCTAGTCGTTACTTAAGAAAGAATGAACACTACCGAAGCACTTGTTTCGTTAACATTCTACTCCATCTCGTCGCTGCCGATTTTCATCAAGTCCGTTTTCTACGATACGCCGAAAAAGATATCAAAAAACTAGAAGCCATGCCGCTCGAAGCTGCTAACCAAATTGCAGAGTTCGAAATTATTCCTTATGAGTACCTGCTTTCTATTACATTGGAATTATGTGATTGATTTGTTGATTTGTTGATTTGTTGATTTATTTAATATATAGATAATGCGGATCAGTAGTTAATTTTGGTTTGAATTTGCTATTTGCCGCTTGTGCTTGCTATATGCTACCCTCGACCGCGCCTGCCTGCCGGCAGGATTAAAGAGGGCAAGAAGCAAGAAGTAAAATCATCATGAACTTGATGCAGGATAAATATCATCTCATTTTTCAACCCCTGATTCGTATAGAAAGATAATTTACTTGCAAGTCGTTGAATTCCAATTCCTCTTTTCGCATTTTCCCACATTTTGTTTAAATTTGCAGAGCGCCCCTCGTTTATTCTCTGGGAACCACCAAGCATTTTTTTACATTCTTATCAAACCTCTATGGCCACCGCTCAACTTGATCAAGCCCGCTCTGCCCTCAAAAAATATTTTGGATACGATAATTTTCGTCCTGGACAGGAAGAAATTATTCAAGGCGTGTATGACAAAAGAGATACGCTGGTACTCATGCCGACAGGAGGTGGAAAGTCGATGTGTTTTCAAATTCCAGCAATAACGATGGATGGAATGGCGGTAGTGGTTTCTCCTTTGATTTCATTGATGAAAGATCAGGTAGAAGGATTGAAGGCCAATGGAATTTCCGCCGCCTTTCTCAACAGTTCTCAGACCCTTGATGAGCAAACGACCATCGAGAATGAAATTTATCATGGCGAAATTAAACTACTCTACGTTTCGCCCGAGAAGATGCTCTCTCCGAATTTTCTGCCCATTCTGCGACAAGGTGCTGTCAATCTCTTTGCGATCGACGAGGCGCACTGTATTTCCTCTTGGGGACATGATTTTCGTCCGGAATATACGCAGATGAAATTCTTAAAAAAAACCTTTCCAGATATTCCCGTGATTGCGCTCACCGCAACGGCCGATAAAATTACCCGTCGGGATATTACTGCACAGTTAGGACTGGAAAATCCACATGTTTTTATCTCGTCTTTTGATCGTCCCAATCTAAGTCTGACCGTGAGTCCTGGACAGAAACGCTACGAGCAAATTGTCCAATTTATTCGTAAAAGAAAAAACACCTCAGGGATCATCTACTGTCTAAGCCGTAAAGGTTGCGAATCACTCGCCCGTAAATTATCCGGCGCCGGATATCACGCAGCTTATTACCACGCCGGAATGACCAGCAGTGAACGCAACAGTGTTCAGACTGATTTTATTAATGATAAAATTCCAATTGTTTGTGCTACCATCGCTTTCGGAATGGGCATCGACAAATCAAATGTACGTTGGGTCATTCATTATAATCTACCAAAAAACCTAGAAGGTTATTATCAAGAAATTGGTCGTGCGGGACGGGACGGTGCACCGGCAGATACCTTGTTGTTCTATTCGTATAGTGACGTGATGACTTTACGAGATATCATTGAAAAAAATGTCAGTGAACAAGAAGGTATTCAGTTGGCCAAACTCGAACGGATGCAACAGTATGCGGAAGCATTGATCTGTCGTAGAAAAATATTACTGAATTATTTTAGTGAAAACTTAGGAGATAATTGCGGCAACTGTGATATCTGTAAAAATCCTCCAAGTCTTTTCGACGGAACCATCATTGCACAAAAAGCACTATCGGCCGTTGCCCGTACCAAAGAACGAGTTGGCGTAAATTTATTGATTGATATTTTGCGTGGATCTCGCAGACGAGATGTACTACAGCGAGGGTTTGACAAAATTAAAACCTATGGAGCAGGAGCGGATATTAGTAGTCGAGATTGGCAATACTTAATCCAACAGATTATCAATCTTGGCTTATTGGAAATTGCTTACGATCATCATCATGTTCTACGACTAACGGACGAAGCACAGCGGGTTTTATTTGGTAAGAAAAAAATTCAGCTGGCCAGAATGGCAGAGGTCAAAGAACGACGAGAAAAAAGTAAGCGGGAAGTCAAAATCAAGAAAAAACGGAACAGAGCTAAAAATGATTTATTTAATGTCTTACGACAACTCCGTAAAGACTTAGCTCGTAAAAAAGGTATTCCTCCCTACATTGTTTTTTCTGATGCAAGCTTACAAGAAATGGCCGCGGAACTTCCCGTTACCGAAGTAGATTTTCGAGCCATCAGCGGGGTTGGTGATGTAAAAATGGAACAGTATGGTCCGATCTTTATGCGGGCGATCGCTCGATATATGGCTCAACAGGGAGGTGGGAAACGCTCCCCAGGAAAACCTGCCTTGGACGAACAATCCACGGCGATGATTCAACTTTTAAAACGTGGACTTCCCATCGTCGAAATTGCCATGTTGCAAAAATTGACTCCGGAAGATGTGAGTCATCGTTTGGCGCATCTTTACGCCAGCGGAGCAGAGGTTGAATTAAAAAGGTTGATTTCTAAGACGGAGTTACGACAGATTCTTGAATTGATGGAGAATTTGCCTGATCCGATTCGGAGGAAGGATGTGATTGCGGCTTTGGATGGTAGAATGGGTCCGGAGAAGGTGGATTATGCGATGGCTTATATTGAAAGGAATGGGTAGGTTTGATGTGCGAATTTTTTGATGTGCGGATAACTGATTGGTTCCGAAGGGTGACGTACAACACCTTGGTCATCTATTTTTATCTTTTTTTTTGCTTGTAGAGCTGTATCTACACGAGACGTGTAAACAAGCTCTTTGGCTTTTTTAAAATCTTTTATTTTTCGTTGTAGCTTGTGGCGTGACAGCTGGTCATTTTTTTAAAACTTTCACCAACTTCGACCTTTAAAACCATCAGTAATGACTTTAATAAATCAAATCTAAGACCTTAAATCTATTTTTTTTCTCCCTTAACTTTTTTGATAATAATTTAGCTTTTTTGAAAACCCATAGCAGGGATTGGAGATTTAATTGACACCGCTTCGATCAACTGGGGCCGAACGTCGGGCTGCGCCGCGAGAACGCAATAAATCGCCGTCTGAATATTTAGAACTCACTCAGATGTAATAACCTAGTTCTTTTTTTGGTGACCTTTGGTCGCCTTAAATACCGATGCCCA
>CAZYAC010000186.1:0-4625 GCA_964645475.1 uncultured Saprospiraceae bacterium
CAGGCATTTATCAGGTTCGTATTTTGGAGGGTAGTTCTTGCCGCATTTCTGAAAATTTTGAATATGCTATTCCTAGTTTTAGCAGTACACCACAGGTACAAATCTGTGATGGAGAAACCTACCAGTTTGGGACAGCGGTTCTAACTTCATCAGGATCTTATATCGATACGTTTGCCAACCAAAATAACTGCGATAGTATTGTATCTCTTGAACTGGAGGTAATAGGCGATCAATTCATCAACACCACCGAAGCTGCTATTTTAGCAGGAGATACCTACGAAATTGGTGAAAATCAATTTAGTGAACCCGGCGAATACCCACTGACTTTTGAATCATCATTGGGTTGTGATAGTCTGGTATTGTTACAACTTTCTACTTTTGAGGTCTTTATTCCTACTGCCTTTTCACCTAATTTTGATGGCCTCAATGATTATTTTCAACCTTTCTCGGCCAGTGGCAAAATGGTTTCTGTTGATATGGAAATTTACAACCGTTGGGGTGGATTATTATTTAAAGGCGATCGTTGGGATGGCTCCGAATTTAATCCAGGCGTTTATGTGTATATCATGACGATCCAATTTGATTATGGCGCGATAAAGCAGTATGCTGGTTCGGTGACCTTGTTGAGATAAAAAATCGCCTCTTATTATATGAAACTGTGTAAGTTGATTTTCCGTATGTAAGGTTAATATGGATAAGACCGAACTGAATAGTACCCCATTTGTCGAGAAGAATTTTCTTCAATTAGTTTTAAATCATATTCCATCCTTTGTTTTTTGGAAGGATTTGGAATGTATTTATCAAGGATGTAATTCCAATTTTGCCGCTTCTGCTGGTATCGAATCCCCAGAAAAAATTATTGGGAAAACTGATTATGACCTACCTTGGACAAAAAAAGATGCAGATTTTTACCGAAAAATAGATAAAGAAGTAATGAATTCGGGGGTGCCTCAAATTAATTTTGAAGAACCACAAACTTTTGAAGATGGTTCGACCAAGTGGTTACGAACTAGTAAAATACCACTCCACGATAATGAAGGAAAAGTTATCGGGATCTTAGGCGCTTACGAAGATATTACCCAACGAAAAATGATGGAGTTAGAATTAATTTCTAGTAATGCAGATTTGAAGAAAATGAATGCTAAACTTGAAATGATGAATATCGATTTAGAGCAATTTGCCTATTCTACTTCACATGATTTAAAAGAACCACTCAGAGTGATCGGTAGTTTTATAGGATTAATCGAAAGAAGATATAGTGATAAGTTGGATAGCGAGGGCTTAGAATATATGAAATTTATTAAAGATGGTGCGGAAAGGATGAATTCATTAATAAGTGGAATCTTGACGTATTCCAAGATTGATAAGGTAGAGGAAAAATTCTCCAAAAACAATTTTAGAGCATTGGCAGAAGATACAATCTATGAACTTGCCGATCCAATAATGGAGGCTAATGCCAAGATAACAATTAATTTACCTACAGATAAAATTCTCAGTCAGCCTAATTGGATAAAACTATTGTTTCACAACTTGATTATGAATGGGATCAAATTTAATGATTCCACCGTACCTGAAATAAAAATCGATTTTGAAGAACAGGAATCAGCTTGGTTGTTTAACGTTTCTGATAATGGAATTGGGATCGAAGATCAATACAAAGATTTAATTTTTAAACCATTCAAAAGATTGAATTCACGAGATAAATTTGAAGGGAACGGTATTGGCTTATCTATTGCTAATAAAATTGTCTTTTTGCATGGAGGTGAAATATATTTTGAGAACAATCTAGACTGTGGCACCACTTTTTATTTTACCATTTTAAAGAATATTGCAGAGGCTGATCAACTTGGTTAGACAAATGCAATATTAAAATCATCATTTCATTTAGTTGTCATTCCAATTTTTCCTGCTCCTATACTAACAGACTCGATCCATCTATGACGTTAATTTTTATGCTTCCTTTTGAAGTTTTGGTAGATTTATAATCAATTCTAAAAAAAGTTTTTTAATTTACAATTATGTTTTATACAACGTCGTTACCTAGATCTGCTAAAACGTAAATAATGAAAAGGAATCTCAATATTTTTATAGGTTTATGGTGTATATCGAGATGGTAAGAAAGTTTAAAATTTTGTTGAAAGGTTAAGCGTATAAAACCATTGGAAGGTGAGATATAGAACCTAAAAAATTAAACATACCCAATGAATCTAAATCAAATAACCGTCCCATCTTTAGACTTAAATAAGTCCATCCCATTTTACGAAAAACTAGGTCTGAAGTTGATTGTTAAAGCTTTACCACATTATGCTAGATTTGAATGTCCGGAAGGAAATGCTACCTTTTCCTTGCATCAGACCGATGAATTACCCAAAGGAGAAGGAGTATTTGTTTATTTCGAATGTGAAAAATTAGATGAAAAAGTAACTGCCTTGAAATCACAAGGAATTAAATTTGATCTAGACCCAACCGATCAAACTTGGTTATGGCGAGAAGCGCGGTTAAAGGATTTGGATGGAAATCAATTAATCCTTTTTTATGGCGGTGAGAATCGGTTGAATCCTCCTTGGAAGGTTTAGGGAAATTCTAAAAACGAAAAATGAAAATAGCCTCTGCACAAATAACCTCCAGCGACATTCCAAGATGATAAAATTGGCTGTTAAAAACGAAGCGGATCTTATCGTTTTTCCGGAAATGTCTCTAAGCGGTTATGGTAGAAACCTAGCATAAAATACTATATGAAAATTTATTAACACAAAAAACTATAAACAATGAAGTACACTGAAAAAATTAAACATGCTGAAAAAGCAGCCGAGGACTTACTGAATGAAATTTCTATTGATACGGTAAGAGAAGAATTAAAGGGTAAAGGATTATACGAAAGTGATATTGATAACGTAATTTCGAGCGCTAGAAATATTATTGGAGATCAATTAAAGCCAGTCATTCGTGAAAAAATTCTAGCTGGCGCCTCCTTAGCCGATGCCCCTGAATTTGCAAAACTTGATCCGGCGACGCTCAAAAAAATGGCGCAACAAGAAATTCAAGCCATCTCCTTAGGCGAAAAAGATAAGGTCAAGAAAATGCTTAGAGACGGTATTGGGCATCGAGAGATTTATCAAGCGGTCAATCAAAATTTCTATTCTAAAGAACATATTGCTCACCAGATCGCTGTCCATCAAGAAGTTAAACAACATAATAGTGGAGGTAATAGAATGCTAAATATTGTAGGAGGAATATTGCTTATGGTTGTAGGAATTGGGATTTCGCTGGCTACCATGCAAGGTGGTGGAGGTGGTACTGTTTTTTATGGTTTGGTCGTTGTAGGATTTTTTATGATGATAAAAGGTTTTATGACGGTGGAGAATCCTTATTAAGTATTTAAAAATTAAATTATTAACATGTCTTTATCTCCAAAGAATTTCGAAATAATCATAATTTCATGAATCCCACAACCAATATGGATTGGAAAAACCTATTTAGTCGAAATGCAAGAATATTGGGAAATTAGATTAAAGAATATTTCTTTTGAAAAATGAATTTCAAATACCTCATTTTATGCCTCCTGATTTTTAGCTGTTCTTTCAAACCTAAAAAGAAAAACCTTCTAGAATTAGAACTTGATAAAATTCAAGTAGGTCAACACAAAAAAGAATTAGTAAAAATGGATTTTGTGAATTTTAGGATTGATTGGGGAAATCCTAATAAATGGGAATCGAATTGTGAAGACTATCGCATTATTCCAAAACAAGATACTTTTTCAAATATCTACTATTTAGATTTTTGTTATGATGAATTTAGATGGTGGAATATGGTAGCCAAGTAACTAATTATTAGATGACCTATTTAATTGCTATACTTTGCATAACACTCTTTATGTTTTATGGCTATAAAGATGATTATCACCGAAATCCAGTCGATGCTAAGAAGATTTTTGTAATTGGCGCCTTACTAATACTCATGGTAACAATATTTATCTTTACTTTGTCAAACATAGAGAGTGTTTTAAATGACTAACAAAAAAAATCCATGAATAAATTAATCAAGATTTTCTTATTTCTAAACTTACCCATCTTTCTTTTTAGTCAAGACCTTTGGCAAGAAATCGGAGGCGAGAAACATAATCTCTCGGTAGAAATAAATAGTTTAACCCAAGAAAGAGTGGATACCTTATATTTGGAGGAGGATCAAGTCTTGCTTTATACTTGGGTTGGTGAACCGGAAGTTAAAGAGCATCCTGTTTTGGAATATAAATTAAAAATTTCAAATTATCCTAGCAGTTTTATTCATTCAGATTCTTCTTTTCAATTAATCGAAGGATTTTTAAATTCTACCATCTTGGATTTATTGGATAATGCTGAATATGAACTTATGATGGCGTCCCTTTTATTCAAAGACGGATACCCTGGAAAAGAATTTAAATTTAAAAAGTTAGCGACAAATAGTCTATTAATTGTAGAATCTTATTTAATTCAGAATCAATTACTCGAACTGATTACCGTCTCTAAATTTGAAAATTGGTTTAGTAACTCTAAAAGTCGATTTTATGATTCGGTCAAATTAATTGATCGAAATGACAATAAAATGGATTATGGTATTCCTATTATCAAGTCTGATTCTTATTCTAT
>CAZYAC010000186.1:4725-5843 GCA_964645475.1 uncultured Saprospiraceae bacterium
TCTACAATGGGGCCGCAACCGTCTGTTTTCGGACTTTTTATCAGGACGGAACGATGTACATGACAGGGGTTATTTTTATTGGGGAAGCATTAAACGAAGAAGCAAAATTGTTCTTGGATTCTTTTGAAATAAAAGGAAAATAAAACGCCAAATTAAAGGGTTAAATAAAGAAGCATGCTTCATGGGAAATATTTAAAACCAAAGTCATGAAAATACCTCTTCTGCTGGTTACTTTTTTCTTTCTTAGCTGCCATTCCGATCCACCAAAATCGGAAACCAATCCTCCTGTCAGCAATCCCGTCACCACGACCGAAAACCTTATCCTAAAAAACGGCACCACCATTCTAGAAAGATTTAAAACTCCTCCAAATTACCAAAAAATTAAAGTTCCTAATAACTCTTTTCAGTACTATCTTAGAACCCTAAAACTAAAACCTGCAGGATCAAAAGTGCTTTATCACAACGGCGCTACCAAACCCAATAATGAAGTCTACGAAGCCGTCATAGATTTAGCCATTGGCACCAAAGATTTACATCAATGTGCGGATGCCGTCATGCGACTCAAAGCAGAATATCTTTGGCGTCGAAAAGAATACGATCAAATTCATTTTAACTTTACCAACGGATTTCGAGTTGACTACCGTGAGTGGATGAAAGGAAAACGAATCAAGGTAAATGGAAATAAAACTAGTTGGATAAACAAAACAACTCCTTCAAACACTTACGAGGATTTTTGGAAATATCTAGAAATCATTTTTATGTATGCCGGAACTGCCTCGCTCGAAAAAGAATTAATTTCAGTCGATATAAAAGAAGCCGAAATTGGTGATGTACTCATTCAAGGCGGCCATCCGGGACATGCGGTGATTATCGTTGATCATGCAAAGGATCCTACCACCCAAAAAAATATTTATTTACTAGCCCAGAGTTATATGCCTGCTCAAGAGATTCAGATATTAAAAAATCCAGAGAATGAAAAAATAAGTCCTTGGTTTGAATTAACAGAGGGAGAAATTCGGACACCAGAGTGGGGGTTTAGTAGTGAAGACTTGAAGCGATTTGAGGAGTAGTTTTTCCAAGAAACATAGTTGACATTTTAGTTGAAATCCAGATAATGG
>CAZYAC010000186.1:5943-7632 GCA_964645475.1 uncultured Saprospiraceae bacterium
TTCAATTGGAACTCCATGTCTGATATCACAATAAGTAATACAATTATAAGCAGCCGTGGCAGCCTCACAATCATCTCCAAAATTAAATTCGATAAAAAGCGTGTCTCCGCTTGATAAATTTAGATCGCTAAAATCATCTATATTGGTTGCAAAAAGAATGGGGAATGGTCCTTCACAATTAGCAGGTAAATCAAATGACTCAATAGCCCTTAAATTTCGGCAACAATGAGTTCCCTCCGAATAGATGACGTTAAGAAATTGAGTGGTTATATCTCTATCAATAGATTGATTAGATTTTGAACAATTCGTCAAAAAGCTGATGAAAAAAACTGCTAAACAAAAAGCAGGAAGTAAATAAAAAAATTTCATAATTTTGAAGTTGTTAAAATTAATGAGACTATACTAGGAAAGACACAAAATAATTTTAAAAGGTTGGGTGTTTTAGAATCAGAAAATATTTTTACCCTTTTTTATATGAAATATAGTTTAGACAAATAATAATCATGGAAAAAAAGACACGAAATAAACTAGCGATTTTTACCGCTGAAGTTATTGTCGGAATTGCTCTGTATATGTTGGTGTTCAACTATTTGTGGCCGATGATTACAAAAGGAATTTAAACAACCCCTTATTTATTTATTTTATTCAAAAATTCTTCATTAATTCAATTCAATGAATCACCCTAAAGTCGGTGTCGGTGTCATCATTCAAAACGCCACCAAAGAAATTCTCGTAGGAAAAAGAATCGGAAGTCATGCGCCTTTTTATTCTATTCCTGGAGGTCATTTAGAAAATGGAGAAACTTTCGAAGAAGCTGCCATCAAAGAAGTCTTCGAAGAAACGGGACTAATTATCAAAAATCCAATCGTATTCGGTGTCACGAACAATCTACGTACTTATCGTTTGGAGAACAAACACTTCGTCTCTATCAACCTCTTTGTTAATGAATATGAAGGAACAGTAACATTAAAAGAACCTCATAAATGTGAAGACTGGAATTGGTATTTACCTTCCGAAATTCCTCAACCACATTTTGACGCCAGTGAATTTGCCATTGAATGTTTTTTGAAAAAACAGTTTTATCTTAAAGGGCAGCGGTAGATTTAGAACCTATGGACTTCCTTAATAGTTAATCAAGGGGAAAGAGAATAAATAAATTTTAGAAAAATACGATCATAATAAAGATAGATGAGCTTCTTAAATAAAATAGAAGACGAACTTCCTAACTATTGGGAACTTCCAGAAGATCACGAGAAAATAAAAGCGCTGCGAACTTATATTCTTGGTTCAAAGGAAGCGGATTTAATCAAAGAAATACAACAAATTAGTCAGGGTTCAGAAACTGGAATTGAAAGCATTTATGATGTGTTTTACGAATTAGAGAAATGCGATCAATTTGCAAATTTGATTTATCAGGAAATTAAAAGAGCTTTTGAGTCGTCAAAAAAAAGTGATGACCCCGACGATATACTTTTTTCAATTACTCAGTTGGGCCCCTTTGAATTTGAAAATAAAGAAACGCTAAAAAAAATAGTTGCTCTCCTAGGAAAATATATAAATGATGAAAACCCAATATTCAGGTATAATGCCTTGTATTGCCTTGATGATTGGCTAGACGGTGAAGATCCATACGAATTTCGAGAAACCATCGATCGAATCACCCATAGATTAAAAGATGAAAAATGGCAA
>CAZYAC010000186.1:7732-10215 GCA_964645475.1 uncultured Saprospiraceae bacterium
AAATCCTCATGGGATTTAACGGAATATTTTTGAAACAAACTATCAATGTGTTTAAATTAGCGGATTCGTCTTGAGAGAAATAAATTTTTCTTTCCCAATCTCAAGTTTCTTGATAGATTTCCTTTAATCTTCCAATCTCTATATAAGATGCTTTTGGTTTTTTGCAATTTGTTCTTATCTTGAAAGACCTAAACAACCTATACAGACAAATGCAAAAATCTACCTACCTCCTTGGAGGCTTACTCTGTCTCCTAATTAACGTTCTATCAGCTCAGATTGAATCCTCTTTTGATTTCGCAACGGAAGGAAAAAGGGTTTGCTTGGTTGATGTAATCGTCGATCTAAATTCCTTATCCGCCACCTTGAACTTCCGAGATGCAGCACTCAATACTACAGACGAAATATCTGTTTATCGTAGACCATTGTATGGAAGTGGAGACGATTGGATATTACAAGTGACTGGCCTGACACCGGGAACAAATTCTTGGACGGATACCAATGTAAATTCTGGCGAACGCTGGGAATATCAGGTGCGAAGACAGCACAATAATGGGGAGGCGATTGGATATGCAGTGGCTTCCTTACGGTATGATCAGAGTGATTATCGAGGACAAATGATTCTTGTGGTTTCAGATGATTACGCCAGTGATTTATCAGAGAAAATTCTACGACTTAAAAAAGATCTAACCGCTGACGGTTGGTATGTCAATCAACTCGTGGTCGCTAAAGGAAATATCAATTTTTTTGACGAAGATAGGGTAGTCGATGTAAAAAATTCGATTACCGAAATTTATAACAATGCTCCGTCTGACGACAAACCCAAAGTCTTGTTTTTACTGGGTTCCGTTCCGCTTCCTCGAGGAGGTCAAGGACTACAAGCCCCTGATGGGCATATTGAATCTACAGGCGCAAGAGGTTCAGATACTTACTATGCGGATATTGATGGGATATTTACCGATACTGCAACTTATGACATTCCAGAACAAACGGTCGATATTATCAAAAATTTCCCAGGCGATAATCGATGGGATCAAGATAAAATACCTTCTGAATTGGAAATGGCCTTTGGTCGAGTCAGCTTTTTGAGGGTTACTTCCGGTGTTTATTCAGAAGAACTCATCATGATGGAACGGTACCTTGATCGATTACACGATTACCGCTATGTGATGGGTGGGGAAAAAATGGGAACTAGAACCGCTTTTAATGAAAATGGTTATTCTAATTCAACGGATGCATCTTATCGTTGTCTGCCAGCGCTATCGGGTGGAGAAAATATTTCCCAAAGCAATATGTCTGCTTCAGAAGGACATAATGAATGGGTGGCCGATAATGGACCTTTTATATTGTACATGTCTAACCAATGGATCCCGGAATTGCCTGGGTGGGAAAATTTTGGGATGGATGCCTTGGTTTATAGCAGTGATCAAAGTAATTTTGGCTATGGTGATATTCCAAATAATTCTGTGGACAATCCTTGGCAGGCGAGTACTATTCGTCGAATTCTAAGTTATGAATCAAAATGTTTGATCGCACTCTGGACAACTTCAGCCGTTAATGTTTTTCATCAGGCTGGTGTTGGAGAACCGCTAGGATACGCCTGCAAATTTGTGATGGATCACCATACAGATAATCAGAATTATAAAAAAAAAATACCACAGAACTGGGATGAGCCAGATTGGTGGAACCGTACCCATTTTAATTTCTTCGGTGATCCAACACTTCGACTTTACCAAACAATCCCAGCTACCAACTTAGCCATAGCGAATACGACCAATGTTTTTAAAATTAACTGGACTGCCTCGGTCGATGACCATTTGGTTGGTTATCATGTTTATAAAAGTGACGAAGAATTTGGAATCTATCAAAAAATATCCGGTGAGACACCTATTACTGAAACAGATTTTACGGATCCTTTTTATCAAGAAGGCGATTGGTACATGGTTCGTGCGATTGCGGAACAAACCAGTGGTTCTGGAATTTTTCTAAATCCTAGTCAAGGAATTTTTGTAGAAGGCGACTTGGTACTTTCCGCAAAAGAAAATGAAATTAACGCCACGGTTTCTATATTTCCAAACCCTACAGAAAACCATTTTTCTATTTCTTCCGATGCACAAATTGATCAATTGGAAATTTGGGATATCCGTGGCAAATTGATGCTATCGGTCAATGCCGCTTCTCTAAATAATCAGATCATTGATATTAATCATTTGCCGAAAGGCAGTTATTTGGTGGTATTATATTCAGGAGAAAAATCGAAAAAAGAAATGGTGGTGAAAATCTAGGGTGCCTAAATTACTATGTTAATCGCGTTTATGATTAACAATTAACGCAACGATTAATGATTCAAAATGGGAGAAAAAATGTAGAATTAAAAGAATTCGTTGTTATGCCCAATCATATCCACGGAATATTAGTATTGAAAGGTAATAAGGTTGATAATAATTCATTCCAACCTATTGGGCAAACCCATACCTAACCCAAAT
>CAZYAC010000187.1:0-10138 GCA_964645475.1 uncultured Saprospiraceae bacterium
ATTGAAATATAGAGACAATTGCTGTAGTTGACAAAACTTTGTATATTTAAGATCACTTTTGAGAAGTCCTAGTCTTCAATAATCTTTGTTTCTAAATTCCAAAATTATTCCTAAATCCTATGGAAAATTTACTTCAATCTTTTGCTGAACTCCCTAACCATTATAAATTACTTTGGGTTTTGATTTGCCTTTCTATCAGCTGGCTTTTGGAATTTGCTGTTCCTTTGGTACAACTCGATTATCGAAAATGGCGACATGCAGGCGTAAATCTTATTTTTTTTAGTACCTCATTAATCATTAATGTACTCTTTGGGTTAGCTACCGTTGGAATTTTCCTTTGGACTAGTCAGCATGAATTCGGGCTTTTTTATTTAATCCATCTACCTGTTTGGATTGAATTATTGCTTGCTATAATGATTCTAGATTTTGTGGCTCAATACGTGGCACATTATTTATTACATCGGGTGGCGTGGATGTGGAAATTTCATCTGGTTCATCATAGCGATACGAAAGTTGACGCCACTACCGGAACCCGTCATCACCCCGGTGATTATTTTATTCGGGAATTTTTTGCACTCGCTGCCATCATGATCACTGGAATGCCGGTTGCTTTTTATATTATCTACCGAATTACTAGCATTCTATTTACTTACTTTAGCCACGCAAATATAGGTTTACCAGTATGGCTAGATAAAATGATTAGCATCGTTTTTATTACCCCTAATATGCACAAATTTCACCATCATTTTGAACGTCCATGGACAGATAGTAATTTTGGGAATATATTTTCTTTCTGGGATCGGATTTTTGGAACACTGGTTTATGGAGATCCTTTACAGGTACAATATGGCGTAGATGTAGTGGACCCTAGTAAAAGCGAAGATGTCTTATACCAATTTAAATTACCTTTTGATTCGTCTATAAAAACGGATTAAATAAAAGTTAACTTCAGCAACAACTTCAAGGAAAATCTATATTTTTTATAAATTTGTAGTGCAGAGCAAATTTAGATAAACGCTTACAATTAAACCTAAAAACCCTCTTTCCTTTATGAAGTATCTATCACTGGTCTTAGCTATTTTTTTTGGTCTTAATAGTGGTTTAGCTCAGCATAATAGTAGTTTTGATCGGTCTAAAGACCTCGTCTTAGAATTGCAAAAATCACCTACCGCTAACGAATATCTCTCAGAATCGTTGAGAATAGGAGCTGATCCAACTGTTGCATTCTTTACCATAGCCGCTTTTGTCAATGCACCATTTTCGGGAAATTTATACTACAAAATCGATGGAAAAGAATGGCAAGCACTACCACGATTCCACGAAGCCACTCGTACAGACAGAGAAATATTCGAATTGATATTTCTACCTAATAAGGGTACAAACATTAAATTCAAATCTGATCAACAGATCAACTCGGGCCTTCACATCCGTAAGTTAACTTTAGCCACCACAAATGTTTTGAATGATCCTATCACTCAACTCCGCGAGGACTGCGCTTGCGAACAACCGGATTTTTGTGGGCGTAGCTGTTGGTGCCCCGCTGGAGATTGTCCAATAGATGCAACACCGGTAGCAACTGCCCCATCCCATATTATCGTTCATCATACCGCTTCCGGTTCGACGAGTAATGATTTTCCAGCAGTGGTCCGCTCCTATTGGGATTTTCACGTCAACGTCAACGGTTGGGATGATATCGGCTACAACTGGTTGATTGATGGAGAAGGGGTGATTTACGAAGGTCGTGGATCTGGGACACAGGGTGCTCATTTTAGTTGTATGAATACAGAAACGACAGGAATTGCTATGATTGGTAATTTTGAAAATAGTACCCCAACTCAAGCAGCTATTTCCTCCTTAGAAGATTTAATAGCCTGGGAAGCTTGTGATAAATCCATCGTTCCAGGAGGAAGTTCTAATCACATCACTTCTGGTGCCTTACTGGCGCACATTTCAGGACACCGCGATGGGAATGACCTTCCCAATAGTTGCACCAATACTGTTTGTCCGGGAGCAAATCTCTACCCGCTTTTGCCAGGCATTAGAGAACGTGTAACAGATAAATCTTGCTTAAACGATCTAGTAGCCACCGAAGAAATTAGACCACCTTCTTTCCAAATTTTTCCGAATCCCAGTGATGGGCATTTTCAACTATCAGGTGACCTTAATCAGATCGCGGATCTTAATCTTTATTCCCAATCAGGTCAACAAATCGCATTTAATTACGGTCAAAATGGTATTCTAGAACTAAAGGACTCAGGACTTTATTTTTTAAAAATCATTCAAAAAAACGGTTCGACTAGAATACATAAATTATTAGTTCATCCGTCAAATTAAGATAATAGACTTTCAAAAAAACCAGCATAAGATGTTACGCTTATGCTGGTTTTTTAGAAAGTAATTTAAGTCTCTACGTTTTATCGTATTAAAGTTAAATCACCTTGCTCTTTCACGGTCGTTCCATCTGGCAATTGAATTTCAGTTGCGTACATATATACATCCGAAGGAGCTAATTTGCCATCAATTCGGCCATTCCAGCCGTGACTAGTCCCTAAACCTTCGTGCACCAATTCCCCAAATCGATTCCATATTTTCATACTCAACACATCAATATTTCCACCGGTAATTTCGACCTGAAAAAGTCTATTGATATCCATTCTTCCATCTGGACGGAAGGCATTGGGAATACCATAACGAGCCGGTTCAACATCAAAGCTAATAGCACCTTCATCCGTACAGCCATTGGAATCAGTCACTGTTACGGAATAAGAACTCTGAGGAGTTTCTAATGGGATTACCGTCTCGGTCACCCCAGTTCCTCCACTACTCCAACTATAGGTTATCGCACTGTCAGGTTCCGTGGTTACTGCTAATTCGACCATGTCTCCCTCTACAATTCCCATTTCTGGTTCCACTAAAATTTCACCAATCTCTGGTCCATCTATTACTTCCATAACGACCATTGCTGCACTCGTACATCCATTATCGGCCGTAAACTCAACCGTAAATACAAGCGTTGAATTGACATCCTCAATAACAACTTCAGGCTCCGTCAATCCAAAAGGATTCCATAAGAATTCTCCTGGGATACTGGAACTAGCCGTAAGGGTAACATCTGAACCAGCACAAGCCGGGGCGACTGGATCAATCGTTATCACAGGCGTTTCACCTACATTAATCGTGAAGCTTTCGGTATCGATACAATCGCCAGCGGAAGCGGTAATTTGGTAAGTAGTTGTTTCTGTCGGACTAAAAATATTGTTTAAGGCATTTGGATCGGCTACACCGGTAGCAGGAGTCCAAGAATAAACAACACCAGGTTGTTCAACCAACCCGCTCAACTGATAAGTTTCATCACTACAAAGTGATTGATCAGCAAGGTCTTCAAGCTCTGGTGCATCTATAACTTCCATCGTAAGCATAGCTCCGCCGTCACATCCATTATCTCCTGTAAAATTAACGGTAAAGATAAGTGTTGAATTAACATCTTCAATCACAACTTCTGGTCCCATCAGTCCAAAAGGATTCCAGAGGAACTCTCCCGGAATAGTCGAGCTAGCCGTAAGGGTAACATCCGAACCAGCACAGGCTGCTACTATTGGGTCTACGGTTACTACGGGAGATTCAGCCACGTTAAGGGTAAAGAAAGCGGTATCCGCGCAAGCACCTACTGTACCTATAACTTGAAAAATGGTTGTATCCGTTGCGTTAAAGCCAGCATTTAATTCATTCGGGTTAATGACACCAATAGAAGGCGTCCAATTGTACATCACGCCCGGTTGCACCGTTAAGCCACTTAATTGATATCCGTCCGCAGAACAAATATTTTGATCCATAATTTCATCAATTTCTGGAGTTCCCAAGGCCATAATGTTGATGGTCTCGGTGATCGATGGGAAACATTCTCCAGCAGGCGTAAAAGTGACGGTAAAACTTATGTTTTGTTCAATGGGGCCTACAGAGATTGATCCTCCCGAAGAACCATCCGACCATTGATAGGTACCCGGAACATTACTTACTGCATCTAGGATTACCACTGTTCCTGCACAGGCAGATAAATCATCCGTTACCGTAAGAGTAGGTGGCGTATTTCCAATAACAGTAATCGTAAAACTCGTCTCAGCTATACAACCATCCTGAGAGGTGGTCAGGGTATAGGTCGTTGTCTCATCTGGATTAAAACTCGTCGTAATACTATTAGGGTTACTAATCCCTAGAGAAGGTGACCAGCTATAGGTAACTCCTAATTGAGGATTACCATTTAAAAAATAACTTTCTCCCTGACAGATTTCTTGATTTTCAAGATTTGGAAGACTAGCTTCACTCCCGATCATCACCACCACACTATCCATAATAACTCTTGGACAGCTCTGATTGGTAACTTCCAAATAGTAGGTGGTTGTTTCGGAAATGGTAACCATTGGGTTGGCATCTGTGGATGTAAAACCTGGAGGATTTGAAGTCCAAGAATAACCTGCATTAGGATCGGCAGGACCACCTAGGGATAATATTAATTCTTCACATGAACTAGTATCTGCTAAAATAGAATAATCAGGAGCTGCTGCGTCCAAAATCGTAATAATCATGGTATCAGTACTGCTACAAAGAAGACCTCCTACCTGATAGACAAAAGAAAAATCTCCTGGACCTAATAATTCAGTATCAACCGTAGGATTTGGACAGTTGACACAACTAAGGGCCGTTGTATTTCCACTCCAAAAACCCTCCGTCCCCTCACCTGTTGGACGGCCAGATAATTCAATGGGTTCTCCATTACATGCGACTTGATCAATTCCTGCCATTGCTTCTAGTACGGCAACTTTTACAGACAGCGTATCCATATTACAAGCATCACTGACGATCACACTAAACTCTGTAGTCTCTGTTATGGTTGCAATCGGTGTAGGACAAGTATTACAACTTAATCCATCCGCACTGTTTATCCAATTGTAGGCTAGTCCACCTCCTGCTTCCAGCATCACTGGGCTGCCTGGACAAGTAACGGTATCAGGACTAATGGTGGCCATTTGTCCAAATTCAGCTAGTACACCAGGAGTAGTTTCACTAAAATCCATATTGATACCACCGTCTTCGATCGTACCTGAAAAATCGTTAACAAGCACTAAGTACCACTCTCCTTGCTGTACTTGGATGGTCGAAACATAACCATCGGCATCAGCACCTGCATTTTCGCAAACATCTGTTACGGCCACCCCAGTAGCAGGATGCGTATCAGTAAGACCAGTTAGATTCGGTACATTAGGAGCATCCCAAGTACTCCGAACTGGCTGAGTGGTTCGCATAACATCACAACGCATTTCGTCCGTTGCATAGGGGCCCCAAACTTGGATATCAATGTCAGAAGCTGTAGGATCTTCAGCATTATTAGCTAAAAATCCGAAATTACCATCTGCTTGCGCTTGAAATGTAAACCAAGTAAATCTCGCCTGTCCAGTACCAGACCAACAACCATCATTTATTCCGGGTTGGTAGGCCGTATCATCATCTGAAGCCATCTGATCCACGTTAATAATTTGAGGTTGATTTCCACAACCATTAATATTCAGTGAATTTTCACAATCGACTGCTGGAGGTAAAGTAATCGGGCAATCTACCGGGGATATTTGCAAATCAAAACTACCACAGCCTTGGGGTGCTTCTACCACAAAATAATAAGTGCCCGGATCGAATAAACGAACCAATTGAATAACCGCCGTATCTCCAGTGCTCACTTCCGCAAATCCAAAGCAATCAGGATCATCTGCACTACATCCATCCAGGGCCGAAATGGTTGTTCCAAAACCAGCGTTCTCTAATCTGATAGTTAAACATTCACCTCCAATAGATTCATAAGCATAGATATAATCATCTCCTGGACCGGAACCAAAAGAACAATCGTTGTTACCTTCTGAGTTTGTAGCCCCACAAGTTGAAGCATTATCCGTAAAAGGCACCATACCAATCATTACTGGGGCCTCACAAGTTACTGGAGCATCCGTAGCACAAGCAACTGAATTAACAGCTATATCAAAATCCGTACAGGCATCAGAATTATCAACAATAATGTAATAAATACCTGGTTCGTCCAAGTAGGTCATCATCACTACTGCATTACTACCCACTGCCGAAACATCAGATCCTAAACAATCGGTTGCTTGTTCTGGACAATCATTATAAATTGATAAGGCTGTTAAGGGATTAGCATTACTCACTTCCACCATGATGCATTCGTTTCCGGGAGAAATGTAGGTAAGTACATGATCATCACCATTTAATAAACCAGTTGTGCTACACGGTCCAGTCTCTACTGCATCTAGCGCCCCACAAGTGGTTAGATCAGATACTTGAAAAGGTAAATTATTAATCGTAGTAGGATCTCCACAAGTACTAAAAGGATTTTCGCAATCTCCACTAGTACAGTTCCAATTAAGTTCAAACCCATCACGGGTTACCGATCCATCTGAAGTAAACTGAACCGTAACACAGGTAGAAGAAACATTAAAGGAAGTTGGACCTCCGGTGCCGTCAAAAGAAAAGAATAAAGGATCACTGGTAGAACTACCAGAAAAAATATTCAAGGCATCAAAACCATTTTCAATATCGTAAGCAGGAATTTCTATTTCAATACAAGAAAAATTGGCGGATGGACAAATAACAAATTCGTTGTTCTCACTATTACCATAAGGGCCATCTGCTCCACCGGAGTCGAAAAGTTGACCACTACACAACATAGACCCAGCATCTTCTCCAATATTAAAAATTGGATCTGGTGCTTTTATACAAAGTTCAAAATCACCTGAATTAGGTGTAGCCGAAGCAGTCCAATCTTCTATTCTTAAAAATATCTCATTTCCAGGATTTAACCCAAAGAGTTCTAGCATGACCATATCTTCGTTGAAAGCTGCAGAAGCACAACCTACTTCCGCTAATTCGTCTTCTCCACATATTCCCCGATAAGCGGCGATTTGTGGTTGAGAAATTGGACCATTAGCACCGGTGGTCGGTGTTACTTCTATAATTAAATTTGGTGCACTCCCATCTGCCGGAACGACAAAAGAAAACCAGACATCATTGTCTGGTTGGGAGCCACTAAAGCAATCGGGCTTATTCAGCGTTGGATCACCTGAAATTACACTGGCCGTAGCATCTACATTCGTGAAGGTTCCAATTACAGGACAAAGTGGCACCACTCCTAATTGTATCCTATCAACACATTCGTCATTGGCAGGCTGAGCGAAAAGAGGAAATGCCAAAAACATAATAAAAATGGTAGATATTAATCGCATAGTAATTTATTATATTAAGAAAATTACAACTATCAAAATGACCTACCTATTGAATTTACGAATCTTAGGTAACCATTTGTAGTTCAGCAAAACCAAATGTAATATTTAAGTTTGAATTTATATAATTCAAGTTGAATAAGAATTCCAGAAATAGGGCAGAAAATCTATTTTACCTTCCACAAACGAAAATTTCCATAAAAAAACGCTTCTCATTTATAAAATGAGAAGCGTTAACAGTAATTTTTTTCGAAAAGCAGTTCCACTTTTCTATTTTTTCTTTTTCTTCTTAGTGGCTCTTTTCTTTTTAGGTTTTTCGGCAAAAGCTCCTGGAATACTCTCCTCCACCATTTCTTTAACCTGCTCAAGCGTAAATTTAGCCGCTTCTTCTGGCGTTACTCGGGAGCCATCTTCCTTTTTAGGCAAATTAAATTTCTTTTTACCGAATCTGACAAGCGGTCCCCAACGACCGTTTTCGACGGACAATTTCAAATCTTCCCAACGATGAATATAGCGATTGGCTTCTTTTTCTTCCTTAATTTTCACTAATTCAATAGCCTCCTCAGCAGTTAATATCGCTGGGTCAAAACGTTTAGGAATATTCACAAAAAATTCATCCCATTTTACGAAAGGACCGAAACGTCCAGAACCTTTGGTAATCGGTTTTTCTTTATAATGGGCAATAGGCTTATCTGCTTCTAATTTAGCATCTATCAATGTTTGTGCAAAGTCCATTTTTACTTCTAAAGGATCATTTCCTTTTGGTATAGAAATAAAGCTTTCACCAAATTTCACATAAGGACCAAAACGTCCAACAGCTACTATCACCTCCTGATCTTTATAGGTCCCCAGTTTTTTAGGAAGCTTAAATAATTCTAGACTTTCCTCCATTGTGATGGTCGACATGGACTGACCAGGACGAAGGTTCGCATAACGAGGTTTTTCATCTTCATTTAGTTCGTTTTGAGCGCCGATTTGTGCGACAGGCGTACCAAATTTGGTCATCCGTACCAGTAAGGTTCTACCAGAGGCAGGATCGGTTCCCAGGATTCGTTCTCCAGTTGCTCGCTCAGCATTTTCCATCGCATCAGTTACTGTGGCATGGAAAGGACGGTAAAATTCGCCCAACATTTTTTCCCATTCTTTTCCTCCAGCAGCAATAACGTCAAAGTCTTTTTCGATATCCGCCGTAAAACCATACGTCATGATATTATTGAAATGTTCAGAAAGAAAATCACTCACTAACATCCCTAAGTCCGTGGCAATCAATCGGTTTTTTATGGCTCCAGTAGTTTCAGTTTCGGTGCGCTCATTGACCCTATTATCCTGTAAAGAAATAATCCGATATTTTCGCTCTACTCCATCTCGTGGTTCTTTAGTAACGTAACCTCGACTACGATCCATGATTTTACTAATCGTTGGTGCATAAGTAGAAGGACGACCGATTCCTAGTTCTTCCATTTTCTTTACTAACGCAGCCTCTGTGAAGCGGGCAGGTGGACGGGTGAATCGCTCCGTTGCAGTCATCAATTGCAAAAACAACGGCTGTCCTACCTTTAGTGGAGGTAAAATTCCAGCAGTAGTTTTAGAATCATCGTTGTCGTCCTCATCAGTGGATTCAAGATATACTTTAAGAAAACCATCGAATTTCAGAATTTGACCTTCTGCTTTTAAGGTGGTGCCGGGAATGGTAGAAATATTGATCTGAACAATGGTTTTTTCCAATTCTGCTTCAGCCATCTGAGAAGCGATCGTTCGTTTCCAAATGAGCTCATAAAGCCTTTGTTGATCATAATCATTGGTTACCACCTTGCGATCAATATAAGTAGGTCGAACAGCTTCGTGCGCCTCCTGTGCATTGGCTTTTTTGTTTTTATAGCGTCGCGTATGCAGATATTGTTTTCCGTAATTTTTTTCTATTTCATCTGCGATAGCACTCAGGGCCGTTTCGCTCAAATTGACAGAATCTGTACGCATATAGGTAATAAAACCTTGCTCGTATAATTTCTGTGCATTGGACATGGTTCGGTTCACTGAAAATCCCAATTTTCTACTGGCTTCTTGTTGTAATGTAGAGGTAGTAAAAGGAGCAGTGGGTTTTCGTTTGAGTGGTTTTTTGTCAATCTTTCCAATTTCATAATCCGCTCCAACACATTTATTTAAAAAATCATTGGCCTCCTTAAAGGAATCAAACCGAGACCCTAAATCCGCCTTCATTTCTACTGGTTTTCCTTGTTCGTCCTTAACCGTAAATAAGGCATTGACCCGGAAAAAAGGTTTGGACTTAAATTCCATTATTTCGCGTTCCCGTTCTACTACAATTTTCATGGTAACAGATTGAACGCGACCGGCGGATAATTTGCTTTTTACTTTTCTCCATAATAAGCCAGAAAGTTCGAAGCCGACCAAGCGATCTAAAATACGACGTGCCTGTTGAGCATCTACCAAATCTAGGTCTACTGTGCGGGGTTGTTGGATAGCATTCTGAATAGCAGGTTTGGTGATCTCCCGAAAAACAATTCTTTTAGTTGTTTTAGGATCTAGCCCAAGCACCTCACAAAGATGCCAGCTAATCGCCTCTCCTTCCCGATCTTCATCCGTTGCGAGCCAAACTTCATCTACTTTTTTCACAGCATCTTTCAGGCCATTGACCACTTTTACTTTATCTGGAGTAACTGCGTAGTTTGGTTTGAAATCATTTTCAATATCTACCCCTTTGGTTCCTTTTTCAAGATCGCGAACGTGTCCGAAACTTGATTTCACAGTAAAATCAGTTCCAAGGATTTTCTCAATAGTTTTGGCTTTAGCCGGAGACTCTACAATCAATAAATTTTTAGCCATGTCAGAGGTGATATAAT
>CAZYAC010000188.1:0-6846 GCA_964645475.1 uncultured Saprospiraceae bacterium
AGCGCTTCATTTTTTGCACCCTGCGGTATAATTTCGCCACTTAGCGAAATACCACCGGTTACTTCAAAGGCATCCGTGTTCATAGTAGTTTTTTAAAAAGTCAGTAGCAGAAAATCACTTCCGACGATAATTTTTTCCATTGTTATTACGGCCATATTTTCCATTATTTCGATTATTGCTACCGCGTTTACCTCGGCGCTTATCTTTCGAATTTTCATTGGCGCGTGCCGTATTGATAGGATCTACATAAATGCTATCGCGAACGGATAGCTCTCCTTCAGAAAGGGAAATAAGATCAGCTTTTATTACTTCATCACTCACAAAATGTTCTCTACTCCAAGTACGATAGGCCAATTTCATATACGAAGCAATCACGCCCGTAAAAGCTTCCCGTTTTGGACCGGCTTCCATATCACGTGCTTTGCGAATCATCCGCTGTACATTAGTACCGTAATGGCGAAAACGAGCATCTGCTTTGGGATAAGCTACCTTAGAAGGTTTAGCCATAAATTCTTCCCGTGTTGGAGGATCACCTTCTGGTGGTTTTACATTAAGATCAAATCGGGCAATTTGGAAAAGATGCTTCCATAATTTGGTTCGATAATCTTCTATCGTTCGATTTTGTGGATTCATCTGATGCATGAGTTCCACGATTTTTTCTGCAAAAGCCTGACGAAATTCATCATCCTCAATCGTGCGTGCATGATTGACCAATAGTTGTACATTTCTACCGTATTCTGGCATTTCTAGATTTTCCTTACTAGAATTATATTGCATTGCTAAACTTTTGATAATAGATCGATTTTATGATTTGTTAAATAGATTATTCTACCGTTACTGATTTCGCTAGATTCCGTGGTTGATCTACGTTACAACCGCGCATTAAAGCGACATGGTAAGATAGCAGTTGGAGTGGAATAACCGAAAGTAGTGGAGATAGTGGTTCGTCTGTTTCCGGAATTTCAACTACATAATCGGCAATTTCGCTAATGACCGTATCACCTTCGGTAACGATGGCAATTACTTTTCCTTTACGAGCTTTTACTTCTTGGATATTACTGACGATTTTTTCGTGTGCACTTTTATTATTCGCAATAATAATGACTGGCATATTTTCGTCAATCAGCGCGATAGGTCCGTGTTTCATCTCGGCTGCTGGATATCCTTCAGCGTGAATATAAGAAATTTCTTTTAATTTCAACGCACCTTCCAATGCTACTGGAAAATTGTATCCACGACCGAGGTATAGTGCATTGCTGATATCCTTTATTTCACCAGCAATAAATTTGATTTGCTCATTCTTTTCTAGAATGGTCTGAACTTTTTGTGGAATACGTTCTAGTTCTTTAATTAATTGAAGATAATAAGAACGTGGAATACGTCCTCTTTCGTAACCTAAATTAATAGCCATTAATGCCAGAACTGTTACTTGTCCAGTAAAAGCTTTGGTACTCGCTACTCCAATCTCTGGACCTGCGTGAATGTAAGAACCTGCATCCGTAATTCGAGCGATAGAAGAACCTACCGAATTAACAATTCCATAAAGTGTTGCCCCTTTATTTTTTGCCATCTCTAGAGCAGCCATCGTATCAGCGGTTTCGCCAGATTGGGAAAGCGCGATAATCACATCATCCGTTCCGATAATTGGATTTCGGTATCGCATTTCTGAGGCATACTCTACCTCGACAGGAATTCTCGCCAGTTCTTCAAAAAGGTATTCACCGATAAGTCCAGCGTGCCAAGAAGTTCCACAAGCCGCAATAATAAACCGTTTAGCAGCGGAGATTTTGTCATAGGTGGACATCAATCCTCCTACTCTGATCCAACCTTCTGCTGCGTTGATTCTACCCGCCATAGCACTAGTAATAGAAGTCGGCTGCTCAAAGATTTCTTTCAACATAAAATACTCATAATCCCCTTTTTCTAACTCCTCAATATTCATTTCTAATTGCTGAACGAAGGGTGTCTTAAGTTCGTTGGCAATTGTTTTTAGAGTCAGGTCACCGTCTCGATTGACCACCGCAATTTCTTCATCGTTTAGATAAACTACCTTTTGGGTATATTCAACGATAGGTGTGGCATCCGAGGCAATAAAAAATTCACCATTTCCTATTCCTATCACCAGTGGACTTGCTTTTCGCGCAGCAATCAACTGATTAGGATTGTCTTTGTCCATAATAACAATTGCATAGGCACCTACTACCTGAGATAACGCTACTCTCACAGCCTCTTCAAGATTTAAATTGTCCCGCACCTGAATGGCTTCGATTAAATGAATCAAAACTTCTGTATCTGTCTGGCTAGTAAAAGAATGACCTTCATTAATCAAGGCCTTTTTTATAGAATCATAATTTTCAATAATTCCATTATGAATGATAGCTAAACGACCATTTCCTGACAAATGTGGATGTGCATTGATATTGTCAGGTTTACCATGAGTCGCCCAACGGGTATGGCCAATTCCGATGGTGCTTTCTACTGGCTTTGATTTAATAAAATCAACTAATTTTTGCACTTTACCCTTTTGTTTGTAAACGTGTAAGACTTCGTTCTCTTGATCGTGGAGAGCAACTCCCGCACTATCATAGCCACGGTATTCTAGTCTTCTTAATCCATTAATAAGAATGGGGTAAGCTTGTTTGTTTCCGATATAAGCAACGATTCCACACATAATTAAACGTTTTAAAAAATTATGACTTAATTCAAATTAGTAAACTTAGTTCTCAAGGTTACTGGATATTGGGGATGCTCAGAACCATATAATACGACCCGATTGGCTCTTTCATTTTTTTGAAAAACACGAAGATATATTTCATTTGGCAACTCCTCACTGATCATTCTTTGAAGATGACCGGCAATGTTCATCCGATATCTGGTTAGCCTTTCCCCATTAGTAGAGGTGAATGTTTCCGGTTGTCCGCCAAAAGCAGCGACCCCTACTCCATTAATGGTAAAAAGAAAATCATCAATAGTGACAAAATTTCCTTCTTCCGTTTTGTATAATACAATGATCTGGGTCACGGATGGAAATAAATCCTCTTCTAGATTCGGTTGAATCGTCACTGTGAGTTCAGCATTGTTTACAATCACTTCATCTTTAAAGTCAGTGATGTATGGTAATTGAATTACGGTGCTGGGACCATTCATTCCTTGAATATAGGTTGCTGTCTTTCCACCCTCAAATCCATCGGCTTCAGCAGCTACGATATCCGTATTTTGATCATTGTCAAAGGAAGAAAACCTCACGCTCGCAGTAGTTACATTATATTCATAAATTCGATCATTATCCTCTCCATCGCCTAAGTGGTAATGTAACTGCAAGCCGGTTCGAACCGCATCAAGATTAAAATTAAGCATAGATTGGGTGGGTCCACCAACTGGTCTGATCGCTAAGCCTCCGAAATTCATGAGAAAATCTTCGTTGGTTTGATCTTGAGCATCGGTATAGGCCAGCAATTCTTGTCCAAGATCATCTGGTAATCTTATACTCAAAAAGGGATTAAGGGTTACAGTATCTGGTGGATTACTAGTTGTATCAATTGAACCTATTCTTTCCTCCAGATCTGGTGTAAATTGTATGGTGGTTAGCGGAGTAAGCTCCGTCGGTAATTCATTTCCAGAAATATAGGCAGAATCTGCATCCACCGCATCATTTGTAATACGATATATTTCAAATTCCTGAGGTGCCGTGGCATCTCCATAGATACCATTCAGATCATATTCTAAAATAAGAACCAAAGAATCATATACAGCGGTATCCGGGAAAGCCGGTAATGCATTTGTATTAACTCGAAATTGGCCATAAAAATCCGCTTTTACGTTTCCAAAAACGGGATCATCTAGGTGTCCACATAGATAAGTACTAAACTGTACGGTAGGACTGTGTACCACAAATTCATCTTCCGTCACAGTAGCAGTACGGATAGTAAAAGTATCGACGGACAGCAAGGCTGCTTGGTCTTGGTCAAGGATTTCTCCTCCAACGGTGGTTGATTCTGTACATCCTGCAAATATAAGCAGAAGGATTACAGCATAGATACCAGCTATTTTCATGTAAAGGCAATTAAATTTTTGAGGAAAAGATTGTAGCGCGTTAGCGTTATTTTAGTAGAATACTATTAGAACGTAACTAAGACATTTGGATTGTATGAAAAGTACTTCTATTTGATGAATAGAAACAGCGGAAAAAGAATTTGATCATTTTTCCGCTGTTTATTTTATTTTTTACTCCACTTCCTGCTCCAGCAGAGAATTATAAAATTCCATGTAAGCACTTAGGTAGGCTTCTGGTTGCTGGAATTCTAAACTTGGATTTTTGAACTCTTTTAATTGAGTTGTCAAATCGTCTCTTAATTCTTCGCTACCTACGATTACTGCGTCAGAGAAAGCTAATGCACCTTTGTGCAATACGATTTTTTCGTCCTGACGGTAAGGAAGTAGGTCTTCTGGTTCCAGGTCATTGATGGAAGCTTTAGAAGCGAACTCATCCGTGTATTTCTCATCCAAATCTGCGTTATAAAGAGAGTATACTATCTTTGAGTTTTGGAATAGAGGCTCGGTCTTATAAGCCGTTTTTAAATACAACGGAATCAAACTGGTCATCCATCCATGACAATGAACGATGTCAGGTGGCCAACCAAATTTCTTAACCGTTTCGATAACTCCT
Source organism: uncultured Saprospiraceae bacterium (assembly GCA_964645475.1). Taxonomy (GTDB): domain Bacteria; phylum Bacteroidota; class Bacteroidia; order Chitinophagales; family Saprospiraceae; genus JALZUU01. The sequence continues at coordinate 4,667 of CAZYAC010000188.1, forward strand.
TTACAAAAGAAGATCATCCGGTCTACGTTATCCTCAAAAGGTTTTCCGTTGGCATCTTCGAAGATGGCTTTTCTTTTGAAGAAATCTTCGTTATCGAGGAAATAAACTTGCATTCGGGCACCCGGTAAAGAGGCTACCTTGATAATTAATGGAAAATCATCATCATCTACAATAATGTTCATTCCAGACAATCGCACTACTTCGTGTAGTCGATGTCGACGTTCGTTGATTGTTCCGTAACGGGGCATCAACACTCTAATTTCCATTCCTTTTTCCTGAATGTGTTGAGGTAGTTTTCTCGCTATACTGGCAATTTCTGAGGCCAGCGTGTAGGGATCCATTTCTTGTGTAACAATCAATACTTTCTTCTTATCCATAGACACATTTATATATTTTATAAAAAAGAAGTGTAATTTTTAATTTTGGATAAATACACATCTTCAAATAGTACTAGCTAATCTGATTGATTAATTTCTTAGACGTATTGGTAAAATTCAGATTGGGTAGTACTTAATTTAGTTCGATTCAATGAACAGGTTTGCAAATTTACGAAAAATATGCGAATTCTTGCCTGCATATCATATTCAAAATGTAACCTGATCTATTAGGCAACGTCTCAACGAAGTTGATTGTTTTGTTCGTATTTTTATTTAAAGCCACTTATATTTGCCTGCAAATAAGATCTTATTTTTTACAAACTATTATAGTACCGTATGTTTCTATTTAAAAAGGTAGCTGATTTACAGCAATATTTGCAAAAGGTGTCAAGTGAGGGAAAAACTATTGGATTTGTTCCAACAATGGGCGCCTTACACAACGGGCACCTTTCGTTAGTCAATCGTGCTCGTTCTGAGACTTCGTGTACCGTCGTTAGTATTTTTGTCAATCCTACCCAATTTGACGATAAGAAAGATTTGGAAAAATACCCACGCACTTTGGGAAACGATATAGAAATGCTCTCTTCAATTGAAACCAATGTTCTTTTTGTTCCTTCGGTAGAAGAGGTTTATCCGGAAGGCTTAGATACATCCTTAAATTTGGATTTTGGCCAGTTGGCCACGGTGATGGAAGGAGCTTTTCGTCCCGGGCATTTTGACGGTATGGCACAGGTAGTCCACCGACTCCTGGATATAGTCAAACCCAATAAGTTATTTATGGGACAAAAGGATTTCCAACAACTCACCATTGTGAGATCTATGTTAAAACAATTAAATCATAAAACAACATTAGTGGTCTGCCCTATCATTCGTGAAAAGGATGGTCTAGCCATGAGTTCTAGAAATCGCCGGCTGACTCCTACTTACCGAGAAAAAGCAGTATTACTAAGTCAGATTCTTTCTAAAGTCAAATCAAATATTCATACCAGAACCCCAGAAAGTATGTCTAAGATGGCTATGAAAACACTCACCGAGGGTGGTTTCAAACCAGAATATTTCGATATAGTAGATGGAACTACTTTGCAACCAGTTAAAAGTTTCCAAGATTCTAACTTTGTGGTGGCGCTAACTGCCGCTTGGGCGGGGGAAATTAGACTTATTGACAATATGATCTTAAAAGAAGAGAAAAGTGCTGTTTTGGCATAGATTTCATTGATATAAATTATACTCATACATTTATTTACTCTTAGGGTTTACTACTTTCTTATAAACCCGTACTTTTGTGGCATTATGATGATAACCAGATTTAAATCCAAAATACACCGTGCTACGGTGACTGAAGCCAACCTTAATTATATTGGTAGTATAACGATTGACGAAGACCTCATGGATGCTGCTAATATGCAAGACGGAGAGAAGGTACAAATCGTTAATAATAACAACGGCGAAAGAATAGAAACCTACATCATTACCGGAGAAAGAGGTTCAGGAGTAATTTGCTTAAATGGTGCAGCAGCACGACGTGTAGCAGTAGGTGATATTGTCATCATTATCTCTTACGTAATAATGGATATTGAAGCATCCAAAAATTTCAAACCCATCAGTATTATGCCCGACGCAAATAATCGGATTGTTTAGAGTTCGAGATTCTTTTAATTTTCTTTATTCTCGTATTAGCTTAGTTATACGTTCCTTCGGTCTCTTCTTCCCGCGCTAATCCGAGAGGAAAATTAAAGCCATCTCTCACATTTAGAGTTCGAGATTCTTTTAATTTTCTTTATTCTCGTATTAGCTTAGTTATAC
>CAZYAC010000188.1:6946-10098 GCA_964645475.1 uncultured Saprospiraceae bacterium
TTTAGAGTTCGAGATTCTTTTAATTTTCTTTATTCTCGTATTAGCTTAGTTATACGTTCCTTCGGTCTCTTCTTCCCGCGCTAATCCGAGAGGAAAATTAATGCCGTCTCAGTTCGAGACGCTTGATATGGTCTGATAATAATTTCGAGATTTATGGCTCGTGCTTATTATTCGGTCATTCCTAAAATTGAGCTATCTTTGCGAAAAAAACGCATTTGAAAAACTCACTCATCAATTTTTTTAAGTTTTTACTTTTCTTAGGATTCGGGCTGGCCATTCTGTATTTTGTTTTTCAAAAGCAACAAACTGCCTATCTCGAAGAATGTGCACTCAATGGTACACCTATAGCAGACTGCAGTTTGATTGAAAAAATTATCACTGATTTTAAATCTGCCAACTATGGTTGGATTGCGGTGGTTTACCTTTGTTATATGATTAGTAATATCAGCCGCTCGTTGCGTTGGAAAATGCTGATCAAACCGCTGGGTCGAAATGCTCGTTTTACTAATCTTTTTGCAGCTGTCATGTTGGGTTATTTTGGTAATCTCGGTCTTCCGCGTTTAGGGGAAGTCATGCGCTCCGTCGCCGTTTCCAAATATGAAAAAGTGCCCGTCGAGCGGGTCATTGGAACAGTCATCGTAGAACGATTAATGGACGTTTTATTTCTACTAATCTGTATCGGACTTTGTTTACTCATCGAGTTTGACACCATTATTACTTATCTCCAAAAATGGCAAGAAGGAAAAGATGGCGGTAATAGTTTATTAATTTTTGGAGCCGTAGGTGGCGTGTTGATACTCATCGTAGGTTGGTTATTTCGACAAAAGATAATGGCCAGCGCCTTTTTCAAAAAAATATTTAATGTCATCAAAGGATTTGGAGAAGGAATGCTTTCGGTCCGAAAATTAGATAACCCAATTGGGTTTTGGTTGCATAGCATCAATATCTGGTTTATGTATTTCCTGATGACTTATTTTTGCTTTTTTGCGTTTGGACCGACGGCAGATTTAGCGCCCAAAGTTGCCTTAATGGCGTTCGTGGTAGGCGCCTTAGCGATTGCGGTCCCCTCCCCTGGTGGAATGGGAACTTATCATCTTTTTATCATCAATTTATTAGCCTTATATGGTGTCAGTGAAGCCGATAGTTTTTCTTTTGCTAACATCCTTTTCTTTTCGGTGCAACTGGGCATCAACGTCGTAATTGGACTAATCGCCTTACTGATATTACCCGGAATGAATAAAAATTATCACCCCGAACCGCTTGCGGAAGAAGCTAAAATAACCTAGACATGCTGACAGATATTATTGCAAAACAACATGATTTAGACTCCATCCTTACGACTGTCACAGAATGGAAATCTGCTGGAGAAAAAATCGTTTTCACCAATGGCTGTTTTGATTTGATTCATTACGGACATCTCCATTATTTGGCAGAAGCTGCTGAGCTAGGCGATCGACTAATTGTAGGATTAAATAGTGATGAATCGGTAAAGCGTTTAAAAGGGAACCAACGTCCCATCAAAGATGAAATCAATCGCCGTTTTTTATTGGCTTCTCTCACCTGCGTCGATGCGGTCGTTCTTTTTTCAGAAGATACACCACTAAATTTAATAGACCTTATCCGTCCCAACGTTCTTGTAAAAGGCGGAGACTGGCAACCCCACCAAATTGTCGGATCAGAGATCGTTCTTGGAGACGGTGGAACTGTTAGAAGTCTTGCTTTCGTCCCAGGTCATTCTACAACTTCGCTGGTTGAAAAAATTCAACAGCTTAATTCCTAACATCGCTAAACAGGGATTAGGACCCCAGATAAACATATCTTTTTTATTGACATGGAATAATTATTGAATCATCATCGGTAGATAAACTACTATGATGTATGACAGTAATTACGACACAACTACTGGATGGTCATCTTTTATCTCCCCGGCCAAAAAGGTTAATTCCAGCACCTGCCTGGAAACGGTTGATTAATATAATGTTAGATTATATTGGTACGATCCTTTTCTTTTCCGCTATTATATTTCTTATTGCCTACGGAACGGAAAGTTCTATTAAAGAAAATTTTATTCACAATCAAAAAGCGTATCCAATAGCTTTTAATGTATTGGGTATCTTTGCGATGTACGTCTACTATATCGTGTGTGAATACTACTTGAGTGGAAAAACTCTTGGTAAATATTTGACGCGTACCGTGGTGGTTACTCCGGCTGGACAACCACCGAGTTTAAATCAAGTATTGATGCGGTCTACCCTACGTTTTATTCCACTGGAGGGAATTATTTTACTTTTAAAACCACAGAGCTTGCACGATCAGTGGTCGGGGACGATGGTGATTGAGGAGGGGTAGTTATACAAAAAAATTAACCTTTTTCTATTTCACCTACCCCTTCTCCACCTTAGTAGCAGATCCAAACACCGAGCCGATATACTGTCGATTCATTCTTGCGATATTTTCAATAGAAATTCCTTTGGGACATTCCGCTTCACAAACACCAACGTTGGAGCAATTTCCAAATCCTTCGGTATCCATTTGTGTCACCATAGATTGTACGCGTTTGGTATGTTCTACTTCTCCCTGTGGCATTAATCCAAGATGAGAAACTTTAGCAGAAGTAAATAACATCGCAGAAGCATTAGGACAAGCTGCTACACAAGCCCCACAACCGATACAAGTGGCCGCATCCATAGCTTCTGAAGCCAATCCTTTTTCGATAGGAATCGCGTTTCCATCCTGTGCTTGTCCTGTATTAACCGAGATATAACCACCCGCTTGGATGATACGATCAAAAGCAGAGCGATCAACAACTAAATCTTTGATGATCGGAAATGCTTTTGCACGCCATGGTTCGATGGTAATCGTCTGACCATCTTTGAAAGAACGCATGTGTAATTGACAAGCGGTTGTTCCTTTATTGGGTCCGTGCGGTTGTCCGTTGATCACCATACTACAAGCTCCACAGATACCTTCTCGGCAATCATGTTCAAATACAACAGGCTCCTTTTTTTTCGTTAGCAAAGATTCGTTTAAAACATCCAGCATCTCCAAAAAAGACATATGCTCATCTGCTTCGACTTGATAAGACTCGAATTTTCCAGCTGTTTTATTGTTCGCTTGTTTCCAAATTTTGAGCGTCAGTTTCATATTTATCT
>CAZYAC010000189.1:0-10087 GCA_964645475.1 uncultured Saprospiraceae bacterium
TCTTTTTGATATATGTTAATTTTATCCTGATGCGCATGGCCGGCAGGCAGGCTCATCTCCTTTTTTGGCAGCCCGTCCCTACGGGTTCGCTAATTTGCATTAGCTCATATAGCGCGGCTATGCAAGCAAAAAAGAGGATCGATTTAAATAATTTTCTCTACTTCTCGGCTTTTTTTGGAATTATTAAACAACTTCTATATCTTTTACATATCTAACACTAAATTTATTTTGAGAATAACCATTTCCTGTGGTAATTTCATCTTTGACCCAATTAAAATAAACAATATAAAAACAACTACTGTCTGCTTCTGTTGACGTCAAATAAAAACCAATACTATTTATATTATAATATTGATATGTTATGTTTTTGTAGGTCAATCCTTGCTGATCCGCGTATCCTCCTAATACTGCATTAAACATACTCATACCTCCAGTCCCCAAAAGAAAGTAAGCCTGTTTGTTACTCAGGCCACCAAAAGTATTGATTAAATCCTTCCAATCATCCAGCGTAGGAAGACGCCAGCCATCTGGGATATCTTTTGAAGCATCCTCCTTATTATATAACCTTCCATATGGAACTTGATTATCAGGGTCATCGTTATAATAATGGGAACCTCCTCCAGGCGTTTCATAATCCAAATTAGCAGCCATCCACAAAAGAGAATTAACTTCTACCGTCGGGTAATTTTTTCCAGCTGCATCTGTAAATCCAGCTACATCCGTAAATAGATTGTCCTGAAGAAAAACCATAGATTGCATGGCATTGAGATAATTTCCGTTAGCATCAAAAGCTTGCAGGGTAATGTTCACTAGCGTATTGATTGCTATACCAGAAAAGGTCAGGGTATGCTTTCCTTTGGCAATAGGTTCTGGGTCTGGGTAAGGAATTTCTACGGAAGGGTGCATGGACAAATTAGTACTTATGATCACTTTGTCAACGTAAGCCATTGTCCACTTTAGATCAATATTCATTTCAATACTTTTGGTACTAAACCTTAGGTCCTCACTATAAAAATCAAGAATTCCTCGAAGTGGCGGAACATCTAACTTCACAATATTTAAAGTGAAGACAGTCTCCTCATAAACGGTATTTGCGTCTTTCATAAAACCAGTAAACAAAACCGTCATCTGGGTGCTGCCTGGAGGGGTAAAGGAAATGATGTTAGAAAATGAAAAACTAATGTTGGCATCTTCTCCCGTTTTAATGACGTCTGTATTCGTACTGGCAGGCTTCAATTCCCAAATCGGTTGATTTTTTTGTTTATCAGGAGCCTCTACCGTCCAATCGTTGCCCTGGCTAGAATCAATGGAGCAATCAATATTCCATGCGGAACCTTGCGCATCTGCACTTTTGTCATTATCGGGTGCCAAGACTCCGCTAGAGTCGTCGCTACCATAAACAAAACTGACTTGAACAGTAGGATCATAAGAAGCGGGAGGTGAGCCATAAGTATCATCATAAAGTGAATGAATACCGATATTTTTAAAATTTAGGTATAAAGTATTTTCGAGTGCGTCACCAGGATCAGAAACATAAATCTTGCCTTGGTCCTCTAAAAAAACTTGTAAGACCTCCTTCAAACTAGGACTATCATTACTTGTCGTCGATGCTTGCATCACCGTCAAATTGGTAGATACGGAGGAAGGATTTTCCGTAAAGTTTCTGAAACTGACGGTTGTTGGCTGCGAAATGGAGGAAGTGGCTGATGTGACGGCGACATTAGTAATAGTAAAGGTAATATCCTTATTTACATTCCACATATTTGATACATCCTTATACGTCAAATATAGAATATTCCAATCTGCATCAGTTTTATCAAGAGACCAATCACTGCTTGAATCATCACTTAAAGTCATCGTCTTCACATCATCAGCCGTAAAAAATTCTGGCATATTAATTTGAATTTTAGACGCGTTGGTATAAGTAATGGCCCCATCTGTAGTATTCGTTAAGGTAAAAACCAGACTGTTGTCGGGCACACCAACATAGATCGTTGAACCATTGGTGACTGAATTGATTAATTTGAATGTAATACTCATTTTTTCGGGTTATTTTTTTTGAACAAATCGCTACCTGCCATAGTCTATTTTTGAAAAACTTCGTTGTCTTTAAAATCTACCAACTGCTCAACTAGGTAGGTACATCTCTTACATATCTAACACTAACTTTATCGTCAACTTCATTATCAGCATGCTGAATCTTATCTTTAGCAAACCAGATAGAACTGTAAGAATATACACGCGATCCATCCACATTAGATGGTGTTGACGTCCAGTAATAAGCAAAAGGACCAGGCCAACCTCCAGAATGGGAGTCATACACCCCTGATAAAGTTACATTAAACTTACTAGTACCTCCATAAATTAAAGCGTCAAGAGTATCCTGATTATTATAGCCACCAAAAGCATTTATTAAATCATCCCACTCGTCTAAAGTTGGAAGTCGCCAACCATCTGGAATATCTTTACAAGCATCGTTATATGTATACAATCTTCCGTTTGGGATTTCATTAGCAGCATCCTGCCTATAGTAACAAGAGCTTCCTCCTGGCGTCTCATAATCCAGGTTAGCAGACATCCACTGTAAGGAACCTACGATAATAGTTGGGTAAACTTTTCCAGCTGCATCTGTAAAAAGATTTGCCTGCAAAAAGACTGAAAATTGCATGGCATTGAGCAGGATTCCATTAGCATCAAAAGCTTGTAAGGAAAAAGGCATGACCGTACTCTCTGGTATAAAATAAGAAATGGTCATCGTCGTATCATCTCTTGTAACGGCTCTTGGGTAATCAATCTCTATAGGATCGGCAACGGGTAAAAGGGGACTTAAGATCACTTTGTCCACGTAATTCATCGCCCATTTAAAATGAACAACTATTTCAAAATTATTGAAAACAATCTTGGGGGTTTCACTATAAAAATCGAGAATTCCCCTAAGAAGTGGTGGATTTTCCTTCTGGATATTCAAGGTAAAAGTTGCTTCATCATAAGCCGTATTGGCATCTTGCATAAATCCAGAAAACAAAAACGTCATTTGAGTATTCCCCGCAGGGGTGAAAGAAACAATATCACCAAATCTAAAAGTAATATTGTCATGCGCTCCCGTGCCAATAACATCAATATTATTACTCGTAGGAGCCAATTCCCAAGTCGGCTGATCTTCCTCTGGATCAGGACCCGCTGCATTCCAATCGTTACCTTGACTGGAAATAACTGCACAATCGATATTCCAAGCAGAACCGACAGATGGATCATTTTTGTCATCATCTGGTGCCAAAATACCGCTCGAATCATCGCTTCCATAAACAAAACTGACTTGAACAGTAGGATCATAAGAAGCGGGAGGTGGACCGAAGGCATCATTAAAGAGTGCATTAGTTCCAAGGTTCTTAAAGTTAACATGTAAAACATTTTCAATCGGAGCACCTGAATTAGAAACGTAAACCTTGTCTTGTCCTTCTAAAAACACTTGTAAAATATCTTTTAAATTAGCATTACTATTACTTGGCATGGAATTTATTTTTTTATGGTCTTCAATAAAGTTTAATCTCCTGTTGGTTCGGGATCCGTTCCCGGGGTTGTGTTATCTGGGGTCAACCTCAGCCAGCCTTCAATAGCAGTTTGTGGGGAGAAATCCCAAACTGCATTTCCATTCGCTGCCTGATCTTTTAAGTTTACCGAACCCGTATTCTCTGGTTTAACCCAGGACCAGAGATAACCGTTTTCTTTGGGAAGCGGTACGGTCAGTTGTTGGCGTTCGTTCAAGACAGGCATGGTAAAAAAGGTCATTTCTAAACTTTGCATTCCTTTGGAATATTGATCAAATGGAATCCCTAATTCTTCCACGGGTAATACACCTACGGTAGCATGTACATTTGCCCTTGGATCAACCAATAGCGTAAGCACATCAGGTACGGCATTTAACTGTTTTTGCAAGCTATCAAACGCCGGAACTTCCACACCATTTTGCTGACCAGCTGTTGCCGCTGGAGCATAAAAGATATCGTAAGGCATCGGATCACTGGATTCAATAAGATAACCTACCAAACCATCATCTAAATTCGTTAGGTCTCCCAATCGAATGGGAAAAGTTAACTCGCCAAGGCTCGCACTACTGGTCGTCATTCTATCCATATAATCAGTCCTACCATTATTGATATCGTCTGCCCAAGGAGAAGAAATATTAGCGGCAGGCGGCTCATCTGATTGATTTAAAGGTAAAAGATTTCCTTCTGTTTCTAAGCCGATGATCGCTCTAGTCAAGGCCAAAGGCCGACCGATCAAAACAGATAAACTGGCATTTTGGGCATGATTGGCAGGATTGATAAACTGATCTGAATTGGCAATAGCTGCCATCATATCTTCTAAAAAAGCAGGTGTTTTTCCATTAAGATACCAAAGAAAATTCGCAAGATGTGGATTGACACTTGGACTTCCTTCGACTCCAATATCTTCACTTAGGATATTATCCAGATTATCCGAATTTCCTACCCGAGTTCTATACATAAGGGTGCCATGTTCTATGCCCAAGGAACCAATTGCCGAACCATCTGATTGGTAAAAAAACAGACTATTGTCTAAATGATTGGGCAATACCCAGCCAAATACAGGAGACGTTGAAGGATGGGTATTCATCTCTACAAAGTCGGCCGAGATACCGTTTACTTCATTATTGTGTTCCGCACTCAGCCATCTAAACCAGAGCCGAGAAGGAACTACCAAACGAGGAGGTAGATAGACTTTGTTTGCATTGATCGTATCACTCGCAACAGGTTTTACTGGAATCGCAGAAATTGCTTCTAGTGGTCCATCTGTATTTTGACCATTTGTATTGGTTTGCAGGACCTGACCAAATACATCCACGATCTTCATCCGCTGCATTTCCATAAAGCCTGCCCGTAACGGTCCAAAATTATACGTTGCAAGATCTTCTTTATCAATCGGCAATTGCGAATTGAAGGAAGTGTCGTACCAGTTATCGGTTCCAGCAGCTGTAGTAATAGCCTCTCCAATGTAAGTAGTAACGTCATCACGAGGTCCTTCGGTCAAGTTGGCAAGTGGAATCTGGGCGATATAGTTTCGGAGTGCTTGTTGGATATTAAACCCACTCATGGTTTGACTCATATAATTCCGATCATTATAATAATCGGAAATACTATCCAAAACCTGTATGGTTTCGGTATCATTGGGATACTGGTTTTTATAATTATCAATTTGTTTCGTCAAACTATAACTGGTGTTTTTAGACAAAAAGATGGAACCTGTATAATTTATCTGGCTTGGGTTAAACGTGTTTGATAGATTCGTATCTAGATATTGGTAATCAATATTATCGGTATCCATTTGAAATTTATCTTTCAAAATACTAGCATCGTAGTTGCCGCTACCATCTCGAAGCAATGGCTGAAATCCTAATTCCCAAACCAAATTGACTGGTAAAAATGGGTCATACCGATTGGTGTCAAAATTAATATATTGTTGTTGCGCGCTCCAGGCGATGGGATTCGGAGCCCAGCCATTATTTATTGTATTGGTAAACGTGATATCCATTGACAATGGCGTGGTCAGACTTTGGGAAGGATTAACTTCCGCTATATAACCTTCTTGCCGTATGGCATTATACAAACCAGTATCAGTCCCATTATCCAAAGGACTTAATCCTCCTTGTGCACTTTGGAGAGCGCTAATAAAATTGGCCAAGTCATTTGCAGTTAGATTACCCCCTACTTTGTCGTTTAAGATATTACCGATGGTGTTGGCAAAAGTTGGAATCAATAACAAGGATTCGTCAATTAATGATTGTATATCATTTTGATAAGGAAGCGCAGTTGGGATTTGTAAATTATTCAAAACAGTCGAAATATCCGATGGATTAATCGTAGTAGGTTGACTGTTATAATCGATTATTAAAGCATCGAATAGTTGGGAACTCGATCGAATGGACAAATATTGAGCGGTTCCATTTCGAATAATTGGTTCAATTTTGTTTCCTTCTATAACGGCAACTGGATCGGTAGGCATCCAGAATGGACTGGAAGGTGTCGCGAAAAAGTTCCAATTGGGATAATCGGCCATGGCCGTTTTAAAAGCTTGAAATGCCTGATAAACTAAATACGCTTTGGAAGTAACTGCCGATTGAGGCGGATCAATATTGATAATAGAACCAGCGTCTGCATCCAATATATAGGACAAGATACCAACGTCATTACCCGCATTCACGACCAAAGTACAAGCGTCATTATTATTATTTTGCAAAAAGTCTTCAAGGTCATCAAGGCTAACATTTGTCCCTGGATCTTTGCCCTGTTCTTCCGCATTAAATATATGAACATAGCGAAACCAATCCATGTATAATTGTTTTCGCAGTCCATCCACTAGCGCCCGCCCCGTATCGTAGTTTTTTTGGGCCGTGTTCAATACATTTAGTTGTTCTGCTAAGGTAGTTGGTAAAGTAATTTCATTACTGACATTTCCTTGTTGGTTGGGGTCAGTAGGATTTTGTTGGACCACCCAAATTAATCCTCCCTGATGTTTTGAAAAACCATTGGAGTGTAAAGATTCCTCCAATTCAATAAATTTATTGTTTTGATTTTCAAGATCATTTAGGAGATTGAGTTGTAAGGCATCCAGTAAGTATTCATAATCATTTAAAACATCGTCATCCTCATCCTGCTCGTCATAGTCATCCGTATTTCCCATCTCGGATTTTAGTAAAGCCGACAAAGCCTGAAGCGGCGTATTGCCAATGGCGAGGTCAATGGTATCTATCCAAAAGGCACCATTATCACTATTGGCTGCTGTTTCGGGATTTTGCAGAAAAGAAGCATTTCCAGTACCTTTATTCAGGTTCCAAACAATCTCCTGGATGACTCCATTACAGATCGTTTTCTCAGGCGAGGTAAGGCTGGTTATCAGCTCCGTGGCTGCATCCGTCGTATAGGTGATTTCTGCTGGATTAATTTCCCATCCCAAATTACTTTGTAAAATATTGGCATAATAATCAGCTGGAGTTTGATCGATGGTTGTCCCTTTATCTTTTGATTGTGTAATATAATCATTGTATTGTTGGGTAACCAAATCTGCGATACCATCCAATGGATCATTGATCCCACCATCAATCCAACCAACGACTTGATAAGAAACTTTAAAAGGAATCTCCGAATTATTCACAATGCGATTGTATACATCTTGATCATCTTGAAAATGATCCCAAAATCCAAATATGCTACAACAATCCGGATAGTAGGCAGAAAAACCGGGCCCTAAAAAACCAATGGAATTGAGATAGGTTGGAGTTCCATCTTCCATCTGATAAGCCGGTAAATAATTTTCTGGATGGGTTGTTACATTGTCTGGGTCCCAATTTTCTACATACTGTACTCGTCCCATATAGCCAAAGGGTTGAGGTGAAACAATTTCAAGCGGAACAGATGTTGTGGGTCTACTCACGCCCGTTTCATCTTTCATTTCCAGCGGGCTACTCTCCGTAACATAATCACTTTCAATTACCCAACTTTTAGTAGTCGGTTCCCCCCAGGTATTTTTTGTTTCATCTGCATCATCACCCAACGTCAAATATCGGGTCACCAACCAACGATTGGGAGCTTGTGGAAAAGTGACCACCGGGTTATCTGGTGTTTGTACCCCTTTCTTAAAATAATCGGGTAATTCCCAATGCAAATGGACGCCGATTCCTAATTTGTCAATGGCAGAGTCATCTATTTCTAACGGTCTAACAATAGCATCACCCGTACTTACTCCGTCTTTACCACCGTGATAAGGCATGTTTTCAAAGTAGGCTACTCGACCTTTATATTTACCGACAATGGAGTCATTATCGTTTCTACTTACTCGAAGCGCAGTTACATTGATTGGAATAATTGCATTCATTTGTTTAATCGTTATTATTGATAGTATTTAACATAAAACTTACCGTACCCACTCCTTCGGTCATTTCAAATCCCATTTCAGCAGCATCAACTGGGTCATTGGATGATGTATCGCCAATGAGTTGAGCAAGGGTATTCATCTTTATGGTTCGCGGAGCATTTGCTCGAAAACAATTGTTGGCTTTTAGATCCAACTCGACCAAATCATTCGGATCTAAATCCATTTTAACTTCGCCACTACCTTTATCTTTAGAAAATGGGCGGATATTTTTAGTCGCACTGGATGGCGTCAAAGTATCGATACCATAGTGCAGTGCTTCTGGAGCTTCGTGGAGGTCAACCTGATAGACATCTCCTGCCACGAGGCAAAGCATGGTATCCGAGTTGGGGCCTAACTGTTCAAAGCGTAAAATTTTTAAAAGTTGTGTATTGGGATCAGAAGGTGTTCCTCCCAATGGATAAGCATTGACGCCCATTCCTTTATAATCTCGTACGATGGATGATCTAATTAAAAAACCAGTAACCACTTCAAAGCTCACTTCCGACGTTTCCATTCCCAATGCTTCCGAACGAATGGCCGCTGCATTATTCGTCGCAGTGGTGGTCAGCTTTGACATTTGAGATGTGTCAATACTAATCGAGGCTGCGGGTGTAGCAGTATCACTGGTCAAGGTTCTACCAATACTAAAGGCACCATCCAATAAAGCGTCTATCCAATTGATATCTAAATAAAAAAATCGAATAGATTCTTTAGGTAACATTTTTTCATCCGGCACCAGATAATTGATTGGAACGCCATAAAGTAGTTTTAACTTTCCCAACCATCGTCCCGAATCACTAAAAAAAGGAATATTGGCCAAGATTTCAGCTATGGTTTCTGGGTTGGTTTGGACCGCAGTTAATTCCGCTTGTATTTGACTTCTGGTTATCATAATCTATTTTGTTTTTTCATTTTTCAAGGCTAATACGGTTCGTAACATCCATTTCCCTTTCGTCTGAATTGGATGATCGACCGAGGCTTTTTTACTTTTCTTTTTGGCTTCTGTGGAATGATCTTTCGGTGTGATTAAGAAGTGGTATTGCTGTTCCAAAATAGCATTCTCAATATTATTGAATAGTTGCTGGGATAACTTCCTTTTCCAGTTGTAGATGCGGGTGGAAAAGGTGGTGCTTTGCAACGCCATTAAGCGGCCAAGGGTCCAAGCAGTACTATAGGAAATATCAAATAACCCAGTAGTTGCATCAAAAATATTGGCTTTGTCGGGGGAAGAGATCGGCAATTCAACTCTCGAGTTTGTTTCCGAGTAAGGCAGAAAAGGTCCACGATACCAAGCGACCGATTTTTCATTGTTGCGAAATTGATAATTCAATGGAGCATAGCCCATACTCAAGGTATCTTTCAATTGTTCGTTTAGAATATCATCAAAAGGAATACAAAGGTTGCTATAAGTTGGTAGATCGCCAGCAGCCTCTACCCCATTGAGTGCCTGTACTCGATCGACAAATGTGGCGGTCTCTTCCGCTGCAAAAAAGGTCCAACTCTTCAGCACGGCCAATCGGATATTTTTACTCAAATCCTTGGAACTACCTATAGGCGCACCTCCTTCTTCATCGGTTGGCAAAAAATCTTCCATCTGTTCTAAAGAAACCAAATAGGCATAACTCTTCTTTCCAGGGTTTGGTAAACGATTCCCAAAAGTAATGGAAAAAGATCCCGTATTTTTTCCTATATTTGAAATTCCCGGCATGGTTGGTTTATTCTCTAAACTCACTTCTCGAACATGTGCCATTAATTTAAGATCGTTTATCGTTGGAGCAATTTTAAAAAATAATTCTAATGGGATATCTAGAATTTGGATGGAATCAGACAAGGATTCTCCCGGCTCCAACTGGCTAGCACCTGCCATTTCATCAAAATAAGAATAACCATTGGTTAGTGAACTATCCGGATAGACCGATGATGGAAATAAATCTTGAATTGTTGCGGCTTGGGCGGGTAATTTTAAACTTGGAAAATCCGCAACATCCTCTTCATCTAACAAAATAACGGTCAACCAAGTTGGGACATCTTCATCGGTGGTTTGTCCTGGATCTGGAGCGTCGTAAGGGAGTTCGTTGGTAGGATATCGCAACCAAGGTAAAGTTGTTTTGGTAAAAACAGCGTGGGGTAATACCGTGGAATATTCTCCAGAAGCACC
>CAZYAC010000190.1:0-10000 GCA_964645475.1 uncultured Saprospiraceae bacterium
GTTAAAATTGGTTTTTAGATAAGAGAAATTACAAATTCTTATTCTTAAAACTATAAAAATAAAATAAATGAAATTTCTAAATAAAATATTAATACTAGCTTTAGTATTTACCATCCCTTTCACCGGGTGTAATACAGACGAGCTTCAGGATCTTAATATAGATCCAAATTCAGCCAACGAATTAGATTGGCGGTTTTTATTCACACAAGGTACCGCACAAGCGAGAGAAAATCGATATGTAAATGGTCGAGTAAATTTGGCTATTTGTGGTAGTATCACGCAACAAGTATCTACTTTAGAATTAGCAGGAGATCGTGGACACGGTGACAAATATCTCTACAATTTGGATTCTCATAACGCTTACCAATGGCGTTTATATGAGGGCTCTTTAAAAACCATGGCAGAGGTTATTAGACAAACTGGACCTGAAGGATTAAATCCTGAAATGACGAACCTACATCATATGGCACAAGTCATGTATATTTTACCGATGAGTATTATGACCGATTTATATGGCAATGTTCCCTACTCAGAAGCTAATAAAGGAATTGATGGAATATTTTTTCCTGCCTACGACTCACAGCAATCTATTTATATGGATATGCTAAATAAATTAGAAGTAGCTGCCAGAGAAATTGGAAATGGTTCTGATGAAGTAGGAGATGCTGATATTATCTACAATGGTGACTTTTCCAAATGGAGAAAACTAGCTAACTCTTTGATGTTAAGACTTGCGATGAGAATATCAAATGTTGATCCAGGATCGGCGGAGAGTTTTGTTCGAAAAGCGGTCAGTGGTGGATTGATGGAAAGTAATCAAGATAATGCAATTTTGAGAACAGATAGTGGTCCAAGTCAATGGGAAAATCAAAACGGATTATCTCGTGCGATGATTCCAGATGATTGGGGAGCGCAACATATGCTAGGGAAAACATTCGTTGATATTCTTAAAAATACCAATGACCCTCGCTTGTCAATCTTTTCTGTCATTGGACCTTTCGGAGGGCCTTTTATTACTGCACCTGAAGATCAAAATGGAATGCCAAATGGCTTTACGAATGAAACAATTAAAGATTTTGTCGGTACGACTGGCTCAGTAGATCGAGAAGCTACGTTCTCTCGTATTAATCCACTTTTATTAGATGTAAATGATCCGTTTTTATTAATGAGTCATGCGGAGTCTGAAATGCTACACGCCGAAGCAGCTGTAAAAGGTTGGAGTAGTGAAGTTGCATCAGATCATTATAATGCCGGTGTAAGATCCTCTATGCAAATGTGGGACGTTTTTGATTCTTCCTTTTCTATTGATGATGACCAAGTGGATGCTTACCTGGCCGCTAATCCTTTTGACGGAACTGAAAAAATGATTGGTGACCAAATGTATGTAGTTACGTTTTTAAATTGGTACGAAACTTTTTCAAATTTCCGAAGAACGGGTTACCCAGAATTGACGCCTGTTGATTTTGTTGGAAATGTTTCTAATGGTCAAATCTTTAGAAGACTACAATATTATACTCAAGAAGTAGCCAACAATCCGAATCTACAATCAGGAGGCACTTTGCCAGATGATGTTTTAACTAGAATGTGGTGGGACGTAAATTAAATGTTTGTATTTGAGTAGGTAGGTTGACCTATTTATTTTATATGGTCAACCTACTTATGTTAATTGAATCGTTTATTTTAAGTTGATCTGATTTTGGTTGAGAAATCCTTCAAAATAAGCAACAAAAGTTTTCATACGTTTTCTAGGTGAGGAGAGACCTATGTGATAAGGTCTTTCCTTATTCCATTTTTTTAAAAAAAAGTAGCTTATGAGGAGCCATTTCCAATTAATCATTGATCTTAATTAAACATCTATATAGCGATACTGATTGGAGTCAGTATCGTTTTTTTAATTTAACAGTTGCTTAATAAATCTTAATTGATAACTAATTTTTTGTGCTAAAATATCTGATTACATTCTTTATTGTCGTGCTTCTTTTTGGAAGTTGTCGATCAAAAAAAACAGAATTGATTTGGGACCAATCTTTTTACAACTTGGGTTCTAGTGCTTCTCCACGCGCTGTTGATTTAAATGAAGATGGTGTTTTAGATATTGTCATGGGTGCTGGGAATGCAGAAATGGGACCAACAAAGCAAGGTGTTTTTGCAGTGGATGGGGTAACTGGAAAATTATTGTGGAAACAAAAAGCAAATGCGCACATGGTAGGCTCGGCTACTTTTTATGATATTACCGAAGATGGTATTCCAGACATATTTATTGGTGGAAGAAATCACAATTTATTTGCTTTAAATGGAAAAACAGGAAATCCCATTTGGTCTTATGAATATCGTTTTGAAAAAGATCCCATTTTAAAATATGCACGTTTTAATTATTATAATAACGTTCTTGTTTCCAATAAAAATAACACGCCAGATTTATTAACGATTAATGGAGGAAATTGGGATGCACCTCCACATACGATGAAAGATCGTTTTCCAGGAGTACTCTTATTATTCGATCTGAAATATGGAGATATCTTAGCATCAGGTATTATGCCTGATGGAAAGGAGTCTTATATGTCTCCCATCTGTTTTACCCAAAAAAATAGTACGGTTCAAAATATTATTTTTGGTACAGGAGGAGAAACAGTCGGAGGTAATCTATATTGGACCACCATTGAAGCATTGAAAAATAATAATCTATCTAAGGCAGAATTAATTGCTTCTGAAAAAGAACATGGATTTATCGCACCGCCTGTCATCGCAGATATAAATGGAGATGAAATTCTAGATGTTATTGCCATCTCTCATGCTGCCACTGTTTTTGCGATTGATGGTAAAAGCAAAAAACTACTCTGGAAAAAATCCTTTGAAAATATGGAGGCTAGTAGCAGCTTCGCTGTAGGCCATTTTAATGAAGATAAGATCCCCGATTTTTTTGCGATCCTTAGTAAAGGTGTCTGGCCAGATTATAATACCGCTTTATACGTATCATTGGATGGTCGCGACGGATCGATTTTATATCAGGATTCGACGAGATGCTTTAGCTTATCTTCTCCCGTAGTTTATGATTTGGATAATGATCAATTAGATGATGTAATTTTTAGTAGCAATCAATACGATTGTTCAATGGAATTTACAGATCTTGTAACCACTCCGCCTGACATGAAAAATCAACTCGTAGCCGTAGGTGCGGAAAATGCTTTTCTAAGAATCATTGATGAAACGGTAGGATTCAAAAATATATTCTCGACTCCGTGGATCGGAGATTTAGATAAAGATGGTTATTTGGATATTGTTTATTGTCAATATTATAATGCAGAAAATTTATTTCGTTTCTTGGGAATGAGAATTAAGCGTATTAGTACTTCAGTTCAGATGAATAAACCTGTTAAATGGGGGGAGTATATGGGAGCAGAAGGAAAAAATATTTTTACTCTTTAATTAATGGAAATGAAAGAACAAAATATAGGCCGTTCCACAAAAAAACACACACTAATCTGCTTACTGATGATCCTATTCTTCAGTTGTAATGAAGACGATAAAAACCAATCATCAGCCCAAAAACATACCCAGAAAAAACAAACCTTTTTTCAATTATTAGATCCATCCAAAACGGGCGTCGAATTTATTAACAAAGTAGAAGATACCAACACTTTTAATATTCTAACTTATCGAAATTTTTATAATGGGGGAGGCGTAGCCATTGGAGACATCAATAATGATGGTTTACCTGATCTCTATTTTACTGCCAACCTCACCGGAAATCAACTCTATCTTAACAAAGGAAATTTTAAATTTGAAAATATCACCAAAAAAGCTGACGTAACCGGAACTAGGTTTTGGAGTACTGGAGCGACCATGGCCGATGTAAACGGCGATGGTTGGTTGGATATATACGTTTGTAATTCGGGTGATGTAGCAGGTGATAATAAAGAGAATGAATTATTTATCAACAATGGAGATTTAACTTTTAGTGAACAAGCTGCTGATTTTGGTCTCAACAATAAAGGGTATTCTACCCAAGCTGCTTTTTTCGATTATGATGTAGATGGTGATCTCGATTGCTACTTACTCAATAATAGTTTTAAAGATCCTGGAAAAATAGAACTCTACCGAAGTATGAGAGATATACCGGATGAGTTGGGTGGTGATAAATTATATCGAAATGATGATGGGAAATTTACAGATGTTAGTCAAGAAGCAGGAATCTATAGTAGCGCGATTGGATTTGGATTAGGAACTTGCATCGGAGATGTCAATCAAGATTTTCTACCAGATATTTATGTAAGTAATGATTTTTGGGAACGAGACTATTTATATATCAATCAAGGCAATGGTCGCTTTTCAGAAGAGTTACCAGACCGAATAAATTTTTGTCCTATTTCTAGTATGGGTGGAGATATTGCCGATCTTAACAATGATGGATATCCTGAAATTATTTCTACCGATATGCTCGCCGCAGATAACTATCGTCTGAAAGCCATGTCTGCTTTTGATCCATACCATTTGGAAGATCTAAAATACCGTGCAAATTATCATTATCAAATTGGGCAAAATTGTTTACAACTCAATGATGGAAACGGATATTTTCAAGAAGTGGGAATGATGGCCAATATCGCAGCTACGGATTGGAGTTGGGGTGCTCTAATTTTTGATTTTGAAAATGATGGGAATAAAGACGTATTTATAAGTAATGGAATTCAACGTGATTTGATGTATATGGATTTCCGTGATTTTATGATGGATGAAGGATTATATTTAAAAATGGCTAAAAAAGAACCCGTCGATTTTCCAGCACTCATTGCACAAATGCCTAGTCATCCATTAGAAAATTTTGCTTTTACTAATACCGGAAACTTACAGTTTGATAATCAAGCCAAACAACTGGGTTTTGATCAATCTACCTTTAGCAACGGTGCGGCCTATGGAGATTTAGACAATGATGGAGATTTAGATTTAGTAGTTAATAATATTGGTAGTCCTGCTTTTATTTATAAAAATCAAGCGGAACAAACAAATAATAATTATCTAAAAATCACTTTTAAAGGTTCGTCAAAAAATCCTTTCGGGATCGGTGCTCAAATTAATCTTATCACTCCATCAGGTACACAAACTTTACAAAATTTTAATACTCGCGGCTTTGAAAGTAGTGTAGAACCACACCTGTTGTTTGGATTAGGGAAAGATGCCATCATTGATCAACTTGAGGTTATTTGGCCAGATAAAAAAAAGCAAATGTTAGTTAAAGTTTCTGCAAACGAAACCCTTCGTCTTGATTATCAACAAGCCACCGAAATGGCAACTCCTTCCAAATCCCCTTCCCCTGTTTTTACAGAAGTCAGCCAACAAAGCCTAGAAGGGGAAACAAAACATATTGAAAACAAATACAATGATTTTGATCATGAACCACTCTTATTAAATATGCTATCTCAAGAGAGTCCACGCCTCATCAAAGGAGATGTTAATAATGATGGACTTGAAGATTTTATCGTTTTAAGTGCAAAAGATGACGAGGACAAATTATTTATTCAAAATAAAAATGGAACCTTTACCAAAAAATCAGTCCCTCACTTTTCTGCCACCAAAGAATTTGAAAGTAATTGCGGCGCCCTATACGATGGAGACAATGATGGTGATCTTGATTTGATGCTCGGCGCCGGCGGTAATGAATACCAGCGTGGAGGAAAATATTTTATTTTAAGATATTATAAAAACGATGGGAAAGGTAATTTTATCGTTGACAATACTAATATTCCTCAAATTATTGGAAATTTTTCTTGCATCGAAGCAACAGATATAGATGGAGATAATGACATTGACTTATTCTTTGGTGCGAGGATTATTCCAGGTAATTATGGCCTGCAACCTAGAAGCTATTTATTGATTAATGATCAAGGGCAATGGAAAGAAAGAACCCCTGAGTCTCTAGCTGGAATAGGGATGGTCACCGATGCAACTTGGACGGATGTCGATGGAGATAACGACAAAGATTTAGTAGTGGTGGGTGACTGGATGAGTATTCAAATTTTTAAAAATGAAAATGGACAACTTTCTGATCCGACAAAAATCCCAGAAAGTAGTGGATGGTGGAGTAGGGTGGAAACGGCAGATTTAGATAAAGATGGTGATCTCGATTTTGTTATTGGAAACCGAGGAACGAATACCAAATTTCAAGCATCGCCTCAACGTCCATTGACCATGTTTGTCAATGATTTTGATGATAATGAAAAAAGTGAGTTTATTATAAATTGGTATCCTCCGTTGGATAATACTGCTTATCCTTTTGCTTCTAAAAATGATCTACTTAAACAACTTCCAAGTCTTCGGAAAAATAATCTTAAATATGAAGATTATGCCAAGCAAACTTATGAGACATTATTTGCACCTGAAAAAAAATCTACTGCTATTGGTTATAAAGTAGAATGCTTAGAAAGTTCTATCCTTTGGAATGAAAATGGAAAATTTGTTTTAGAAGCATTGCCGAATTCGGCACAAGTGGCACCTGTCTTTGGAATTATCATTGAGGATTTAAATGAAGATACATATCCCGATATTTGGTTGGGTGGTAATATGTATGCACTCCAACCTCAAGTCGGAAGACATGATGCGAGTAAGGGTGTCTTATTATTTGGCAACCAAGAAAAAGAATTTACCGCAGTGCCGCCAAGTAAATCTGGAATTTATGTGGAAGGAGAAGTGAGAGATGCCATGATGATAAAAAATGGGAATCATAAATCTATGATTATCGCTAGAAATAATGAAAAATTATTAATGTTTAAAAAGAAATAACGATGTATAAGCATTTTTTTCTCTTTCTCTTTTTGTTTTCTTTAGGATGCACAAATCCAGCACCAAATCCAAATCCAGCACCAAAATTAATGGAAACTGGCAGTTGGGAATCTATAAAAGCGACGGATGATAGCAAACCTATAGCACGACACGAAGCGGCATTCGTGGGTTTGGGTGATAAGTTCTATCTACTCGGCGGCCGAGGCATTCGACCCGTCAGTATCTTTGATACCAAAACTCAAAAATGGACCGAAGGTGCTCCTCCTCCGATTGAGCTACATCATTTTCAACCTTTCGTTTTTCAAAATAAAATCTATATCGCGGGCGCTTTTACAGGAGGTTGGCCAAGAGAAACACCCGTTGCCAATATCATGATTTATGATCCGACCAAAAATTTATGGGAAACAGGCCCGGAAGTTCCTGCAGACCGAAGACGTGGTGCAACAGGAACTGTACTTTATAAAAACAAAGTCTACTTATCTTGTGGAATCAAAAATGGACATATTGGCGATCATAAAAAATGGCTAGATTGCTTTGATCTCGAAACAGAAACTTGGACAAAACTTCCCGATGCGCCACGCACCAGAGATCATTTTGCTGCCGTAGTTGCCAATGATAAAATGTATCTCCCAGCGGGACGAAATAGTGTAACTGGCGATAATAATTTTATCAACACTATTGAGGAAGTAGATGTCTATGATTTTAAAACCCAAAAATGGAAAACCCTGCAAGAACCTATTCCTACCAAAAGAGCTGGAAATACCGCGATTCTTTATCACGATGAAATTCTAGTGATTGGTGGTGAATCCGACACCCAAGAATTAGCACATAATGAGGTAGAAGCATTAAGCGTGAAATCTCATAATTGGCGATCTCTAAATCCACTCTTGGAAGGAAGACATGGAACGAGCGCCATACTTTTCAACGATAAAATAATTTTAGCTTCTGGATGTGGAAAAAGAGGGGGCGAACCTGAATTAGAAACCATGGAGTCTTTCTCTTATGAGTAGAGTCAAAAGAAAAAGTAAGATTTGTTGGTTGATTTTATTTTTTTTAATTCTAAACAACCAAGTAATCTTATCTCAAAATAGTTGGGAGACCACCTTGTCAGGAATTGGTAGTTTTTCTTCTCCAAGAGTTGCGGATTTAAATTTGGATGGGGTGCAAGATATCGTGATGGGTGCTGGTCGACTAGAATTTCAAGCCTGTGATTCAGCCGTGATTGCGATAGATGGAATGAATGGGAATTTATTGTGGAAGGTAAGTGCCAGTGATCAAATGTTTGGCTCTGCTATTTTCCAAGATATAACAGGGGATCAAATTAAAGATGTTTTTATCGGTGGAAGATCAGCTGAATTAATTGGCATAAATGGAGCTACCGGAAAAGTGATTTGGCGTTTCTTAAATGTTAATCGCGATACCTCGAAATGGTTTAATTTTTATAATCCACAATTTATTCCTGACCAAGATCAAGATGGATTAAAAGATCTACTTGCTTCCAATGGCGGTGATGTCTTGGTTGCGCCCCACGACCCTAATCGGCCCCCTGGTTATTTAGTAATTGTTAGTTCCAAAACTGGAAAAATATTGTCGAAAGCCACCATGCCAGATGGTCGAGAAACGTATTTATCTCCGCTTTTTCATAATGATAAAATCATTTTCGCCTCTGGTGGAGAAACGGTAGGAGGTAGTTTTTTTGTTGACAATTTAGATAACTTAATCAAGGAAGACCTTTCAAACGCCATTCGATTGGATAATAGTCAAAACAAAGGATACATCGGACCGCCCGTTTTGGTGGACATTAATAATGATGAAGTATTGGATATTGTGACCAATTCTGTGGATGGTCGGCTTTTAGCTTTTAATGGGAAAACGGATGAGGGACTTTGGGAAGTGAGGATTCCTGATTCAGAATCTTATAGCTCCATTACTTTAGGATATTTTAATCAAGACTCCGTGCCGGATATGTTTGTCTCCTATGGTCAAGGCGTTTGGCCAGACTTGGGATGGAGTGTCCAAATTATGGTCAATGGATTGACAGGAGAAATCGAGTTTCAAGACTCGCTTGGTTATTATCAAAATTCAACGGCACTGGCAGTTGACTTAAACGGAGATGGTTTGGATGAAGTAGTGATGAGTTTAAATTTTCAAGAAGTTAATAAACTGCGACAAAAATTTTTCTATACTACTTTGATTGCTATTGAATTTAAAAATCAAGAAGTAATAAAAATTGCCAACGATTTTGAAGGCTCTAATCTTTCTTCCACTCCGTGGATCGGTGATTTGGATGGGAATGGATTTTTAGATATTCTATTTGCTCATGGCATCAATCTTCGACATACCTATACTTTTGATGGAATGCGATTGCATCGAATGGATACCCAAATTCCGATCTACAAAAAAATAAAATGGGGAAGTTATCAAGGCAGTAACTATGATGGGGTGTTTAGAAAGTTTGAAAATTAGATATTATATTTGTAACTATTCAGCATCAAAACATTTTTACCACAAAGAACCTGCCTACCGTCAGGTAGGCACTAAGTTTTTTTTTATGCTTCCAAATGATCCCTGCCTTTGCCGTCAGGCAGGTTTTTGTCCATCTTTTCAGCTTTTTTTGTGCGCATCCCGAAAGCGTTCGAGATGCGCCCAAAAAAGAGCTTCAATATGATCAAAAATATCTATTTGGCTTTTTTACAAAAAATTTCAGCATAAAGTCTAGTATTAATGGAGAAAAATACCAATTAGATTTTAACGGAAATTTTTGCCTAATTGATCAATAGTAAAATCGAATAAAACAATAGTAAGTATAAATTAGACGAACACCCTACTGGGTGGGCCCACCCCCTGAATTTGACCGAAGGTCTGTGTATGCCCGCTTAATAGCGAGCAAAAACCAACACCAAACTCCTGACGTAACTTTAACTCGTAAAGCTCCGCCACCCTAAGGTAGGACAACTCCCACTTTAGTTATGTATCAAAAAAAAACTGCGCGCTGTGAATTCACTTTAGGTTGGTAAAAAAGTCCTACCTCAACCCACACGCAAATTAATAAATTGTTTTTAAATTAAAAAATAAAATACAAATAATTTTAGATTTATTTTTTTCGACATTGACCTCATTAAGCTAGGGTGTACAAAATCACGATATATAGTTGCCTTCATTTTCAACCTCAACTGAGTGTATAACAAACCGGGGGCGAAATATTTTCAAGCCGCTATTTTTGAGT
>CAZYAC010000191.1:0-9809 GCA_964645475.1 uncultured Saprospiraceae bacterium
GGTAATATGGTACGAAAGGATTGCATAGTTTCGCCCAAAAATATTACTTTTAAGGTTTAAGCAGGTGGTCAAATTAATTTAATTAATACCTGCGGCGACTTTTGTCACTATTCTTCGTTATTTTACTCAGCGATAGCTCAGGCTATCTCTTCTTAAAATGCCTCGATTAGTTACAAAATCTACAGGCAGTTATTGTAAAAACAATTTTGACCTCTTGCTTAGTAAGTAGTAGCCCAACAAAAAAATCGGCGATACTAACAACTTTGATCTAGCGCATGAATATTTTCAGTAAGTTATTTGGGAAAGGTAAAGGCGGAGAAGCACCAAAAGTACACTTTGGTCGCTATACAGATGCTTATAAGACCGCCGAACAATATGATGCTTGGGATCAGTCTCAGGAATTATTTGAGGCTGAAAACTATACCGATGCCTATTCATCCTTCCTAGAATATCTGAATGACCCCACAGTTGAGAATGTTCGGTACGAAAAGAATGCGGACGGAATCAAATTTGAATTTTTTCAAGGCTCAAAAAAAATAGAAGGGATTGCCAATCAAAAACAGGTAGTAGTAGAAGCTAAAATTGCCCAGACATTTCAGCTGGACGCTGCTTTTATGGAGCGATTGATTCGCCGAAATTTTGACTTAAAATATGCACGATTTGCCTTGGATGAGTCGAATGTGCTTACGATTAAATTTGATACGTATACCTTGGACGGTTCTCCTTACAAATTATATTATGCTTTAAAAGAATTGGCCACCAACGCTGATAAACAAGACGACTTGTTGGAAGATGAGTTTCAAAACATCACCTTGGTCGGTGTAGATCACCTGAAAAATATTAGTAAAAAAGAAAAGCAAGTCAAACATGCCTTTTTTACAAAAAAAATAAAAGCGGTCGTCAATACTATTTCTGATAATGGAAAAACCGTAGAAGAATATCCTGGAGGACTAGGGTATCATTTATTGAATACCGCTTATAGACTCGATTATTTGATTCGTCCTGAGGGCTTTATGATGGAGTCGTTAGAAAGAATTCACCGACTTTATTTTTCAAAAGACGATCGGACGATGGCAGAAAAAGTAGCGACGGTACGATCAGAATTTCAAGCCTTACTGGAGCGTCCTGCCGAAGATTATTACCGTGAATTATATCTAACTACCTCCACCTTTGGAATTACCAATCCGGCCAGCCACGATCGGGTTCGGAGTTTTATTGACGGGGAATTGGGAAATATGAAATGGTTTCGACAAAATGGTTATTTAGAGACAGCTTTGGCTGTTCCGGGATATATTGTTGGCTATTGTCTTTTCAATTATGCCGTGCCTTTGCCGGACCGTGCTTTTTTTCATTTGTATTACCAGATTATGGAACCAGAGTATTTTGCTAAGCTAGGGTTTTCGGAAGTGTATTATGATGTAGAAAAAAAGACTTTTGACAAAAAAGAAATTCGGCGTGCCATACGTAATATTGTTAAAACCCATAAACAAAAATTCCCCAAATTAAACCCGGAAATTGGTAGCCTGGATTTTACAGATTGTGCAGGATTTGCCAAATCCTACCTCTTAATGGTACGTAACGTAAATATGATGAAGTTGCAATGAGGAAGTCATTATTAAAAAACGGAATTATTCAGATTGCAACTCCGCACAGTACGGGGACAGGTTTTATTTTGGGAGAAGAGAGACTGATTATTACCAATGAACACGTAGTCCGCGATAACAGGGAAGTAGTGGTCTATGGTTTTAATTTCCGGCAGCAAATTGTTCCGGTGGTTTATTTGGACGAAAAATATGACCTAGCTTTTCTGGCGATACCTGAGGGATTTGAAGGGAATACCTTGTCATTGGAAACGGAGGATCAGCCGGCATTGGAAGATCCCATTTACGCTGTCGGGCATCCTTATGGTGCCGACTATGTAGTGCAAGCTGGTAATATTAGTGCGTTGGCAGAAATTAGTTATGGGATCCCTTTTATCCATCATACCGCTATGTTGAGTCCTGGATTTAGTGGAGGACCGCTGGTAAACGAAGCTGGAAAAGTAATTGGTATTAATACTTTTTTGACAAGAAAAGACGAATTTATAGGATTTACACTCCCAGTCGAGCGACTAATTCAACAGATTCAGCAATTTAAAAATAGCAAGATGCCCATTGCTGCCCTCTGTGGCAGCTGTGAATTGCTGGTTTCGGAAATTTCTATTGAAGCGCACCGATGTCCTGGATGCAATCATTCTATACAATTGGCTTCTGAAATAAAACCCTATCAACCAGTGGGCATGGCATTAACCATCGAGCAATTATTAACCAGATTAAAATACGCAGCAAAATTGGCGCGACGTGGGGTCAATAACTGGGATATCGTGAAAGGAAGTGCCCATATAAACATCTCTTATTACGAAAAGTCTGGCTTAATAATTGGAGACTCGTACTTGTGTCATCTTCCAACACAAGATCTTTCCCCCCTTTATCAGTTTTTGCTACGGCAAAATTACCAGTTGGAAGGACTGACACTAAGCATCAAAGGTAATGCTGTGGTTTTATCCCTTTTAATCTATGACCGTTATTTAAATTTAGATACCGGAAGCAGGTTATTCGAGCATTTATTTAAAACGGCAGATGATCTGGATAATATACTCATAGAACAGTATGGTGCTAGCTGGATAAAAGAACCCCCAACAATAGAAAAGGTAGAAGAGGATGATTTTCCAGAGTTATTGAAATAATAATAAAATTTAACACGTTAAGTAATTCGTTGGCCTTTGGGTCCGAAATACACCTCTATAAAAATAATTGATCAAATTAATCAATGAGCAATAACAAACTATTTTTTGCCTCGTATGACCTAAAAATAGCCTCTGCCACTACTCATTATTACTTTTGAGCAATTATTTACAGCCTATCCATGAATGCATTAGCAAAAATGTTCTTCCTGAAATGATAAGGAATTGTTAAAAATAGTCGTAAAACGCTCTTTTTTATCTTATTAGGGAAATATTATTATAATATATCGGGAAATTCAGTATTTTTACTTTTCGTGATGGTTGAAGGCAGTTTTTTAGCAATCCCTCCCCATTATCACAAGTATTTACTTACGTTCCGTGTCTATTTTTCCCATGATACTGTTCTGTTTCGACTGAACAAGTAAGTATCTATTATTCATTTTAATCAATTGTTGACATGAAAAGATTGACACAAATTTTATTTCTTTTTGCCTTTTTAGCATTGGGTAGTACCAGTCTGAAAGCGCAAGACATTCATTTTTCCCAATTTTACCTGTCTCCACTCAATCTCAACCCTGCATTAACAGGGGTGATGAATTGTAATGTACGGCTGGTAGCTAATTACCGTAATCAGTGGTCTAGTGTTTTAAGGCAGAATGCCTTTAAAACGTACTCTGCTTCTTACGATCAGCGAATTGCTGTAGGACGATACGATTTTTTCGGTATCGGTGGTTCCTTCTGGGGTGATAAAGCGGGAGAATCTGAATTTTCTACTTTACAAGGAAAGCTATCCGCTTCCTATAGTAAGAAAATGGGCGGCTACCGTGCTAAGTCGCACTATTTAGTTTTTGGTGCTGAAGTAGGGGTGACGCAACGAAGTGTACAGTTTCAGAATCTGCGTTGGGGAAACCAGCAGACAGGAGGTGTATTTAATGATGGCATTGCTTCTGGAGAAAATTTCACAAATAACAACCTAATTTATGCGGATGTTTCTGCTGGATTATTATGGTTTACCATCCTAGACGATAACAGTAACTTTTACGTAGGTGGTGCTTATCATCACCTTAATCGGGCGGACCAGTCTTTTAACAATCAGCAGTTCGAAGCATTATATAGTAAATTTACGATTCATGCTGGTGGTGAGTTCATGATGGGTAGTAAATTAGGATTAGTACCAGGAGTAGTTACTTTCTTTCAAGGACCTTCTTTTCAGTTAAATACTGGAACTAGTTTAAAGTTCTTGCTGGGTAATTCGCGAACCAATTACCAAGCGTTCCAGATTGGAGCATGGATGCGTATTTCTAACCACTTCCAACAGAGCGTAACGGCAGATGCCTTTATTCTTTCTACGAAATTTGATTACAACGATTTCTCTTTTGGCTTTAGTTATGATGTAAACGTATCTAGCTTGAAGGCTGCGAGTGACTCGCAAGGAGCCTTTGAATTTTCAATGGTTTATAAGATTTGTGGAAATGAGAAAAGAAATGTTTATTGTCCAAACTTCTAGGACCAAAGATAAACAGCCTTTTATATAATTTATAAGAGCAAAAGTCCCGAAAATGTTAATAGCATTTTCGGGACTTTTTATTTACGATTATATAATAATATGGTTTTTTTATACAAATACGGATAAATAAAAAAAAAATCACTATTTTCGCCTTAATAAAATAGTATTTCTCTATATATGAAGACTATTTTTTTAAACAACATACAATACCAACCTACACTTTACATTTAATATTTACTGATACACTATAAATTAACACTTCCCCGCGGAGGAATGACAAATCATTTTGATTTGGTAGGGACTATTTAATAACAAAAAAAATCAGGGAATCATGTTTGGTAGCAAAAACAAAGAAATAAATAACACCAATAAAAAAGGTGGAATTATACCCTCTTCTTCACCCCATTCTCTTAATACATTGGTCAAAGGAACCACGGTAGAAGGAACAATCAGTTGTGAGAGCGATATCCGTATTGATGGAACTGTCAAAGGGTCTTTAGACTGTAAAGCCAAAGTAATTATTGGACCACATGGCCTAGTAGATGGAGATGTCATTTGCGAAAATGCAGTGATTGAAGGCCGTTTTGAAGGAACTTTGCAGGTAGCAGAATTGCTGAATGTGCGCGAAACAGCACAGGTAAATGGTGATATCAAAACCAATAAATTAATTGTACAATCTGGAGCGATCTTTAATGTGGCCTGTAAAATGGGTGTACAGTCAACCAGCAATGGCGTATCCGCTTCAAAAGCATCCACCAATAATATTGTCAAAGCAGGAAAAAAAGCCAGCGAAGTCCAAGCCTAGTAATAGTGCGGCCTTCATGAAATATATGGGCATGGCCACACAGATGGCGGTGACCGTAGCCATAGGTGCATTTTTGGGGCAAAAAGCGGATGCCTATTATAGTAACGAAAAACCACTTTTTACAATCATGGGCGCCGTAATTGGTATCACTGCTGTTTTGTATCTTATTGTAAAAGACCTTACCCGACCAACGTCTTGACCATATTCAATTTTTTTAGAGAATTAGTCATCGCTGCTATAGGAGTGGCGATCTTGTTGTTTATCTTGCACCAGCCTGATAAGTTTAGTCATTTGCCGCCCTTCTCTTGGTCTTGTTGGCTTTTTTTTATCGTTTTTAGTATTGCCGTTTATTTCTATGGCTTACGGGCAGCCCGAAGCTCCAACCGACAAGCCTTCACCAATGCTACGATAGGATTTATTTTTTTTAAAATGGTGTCATCGGTTGCATTTGTTTTTATTTATGTGAAAATAAATAAACCTCCTGACGCATTATTCATTATTCCATTTTTTATCAATTACCTTTGCTTTACCATTTTTGAAACCCGGTTTATGATCCAGCTGGGAAAAATCAGACCTAAACGCCCCGTAAAGCAAACTAGCGAGGCGTAGTGCGTTGAGAATTAGAAAGATCTCTTATGAAAAAATATGCCATTACGGTCAACGACCAAAATACGATTGAAATAGGAAAGGAACAGGTGAATAACTTGGATATGATCCAACAGCCTGACGGTACCTATCATCTACTCTACGAAAACGAATCTTATCAAATAGAAGTTCTTAAAAATGATGCCGGCAAAAAACAACTCAAGCTACTTGTTAATGGACAATCTTATCTTCTTAAAATAGAAGACGAATACGATCAGCTGGTTCGTCAACTAGGCCTGGAAGTAGTCAACACTCAAAAAGTAAACGAAATCAAGGCTCCAATGCCAGGTCTAGTCTTGGAGGTAAACGTTGAGGCTGGTCAAACCATTGAAAAAGGAGATCCACTCCTAATCTTAGAAGCCATGAAAATGGAAAATGTGATCAAGTCTGCCGGAGATGGCATTGTAGAAGAAATCTTGATTGCGAAAGGCGCAGCAGTAGAAAAAGGGGCGTTATTGATTAAGTTGGGGTAAGCTAAGCAAAAACCACTATTATTTCAGAATAGTACTATTTCAAAAAATCCATTTTACACCGAAATTCTAGCTAATTCTTATTAGTTCCGTTATCCGCTGCCTTATTTTCTCAGCTTCTCCTTGAATTGGTGTTAATTTTGCATTTATCTTCTTGAAAGACAATTTTATGTGGAAAAACTCAATTTCCGTTAACTAAAATTCTGTCTTATACAACCATCCAAAGCTTTTCTTGTTAAATAATTATGAATTTTGCGAAAATTCGCTAATAATGGCGTCATTTCTGCGTTTTTTATTTAAATATCATTTATATTTGAGCGAAAATTCGCTATTTTACTTAAAAATCTACTTCAAATAATAAAAAATAATTTATCATGACAAAGAATCCCGAAATAAGCAGCACGGATTTACAGCCACTCCAAGGGGGAGAATTTTTAATTAAGGATACAGAGGCCAAGGATATATTTATCCCTGAGGATTTTGATGAAGAACAATTAATGATTCGCAATATGTGTCTAGATTTCCTAAATAAGGAAGTAAAACCTCATCTGGATGAATTGGAGCATAAAAAATATGAACTAGCAGAAACCATGCTTCGTAAGATGGGTGGGCTAGGCTTATTAGGGACGCATATCTCCGAAGCTTACGGCGGGATGGAGTTGGATACCAATACCAATACGCTGATCTGTGATACCATGGGACCTGCGGCTTCTTTTAATACAACTTATGCAGCACATACTGGGATCGGGATGTTGCCAGTTTTATATTTTGGGAATGAAGAGCAAAAGCAAAAATACCTTCCGGGTATGTGCGATGGTTCGATTGTAGGTGCATACTGTTTGACGGAACCAAGTTCTGGTTCTGATGCGCTTTCTGCTAAGACTCGTGCAGACTTGACAGATGATGGTCAACACTATGTTATCAATGGACAGAAAATGTGGATTTCTAACGCAGGTTTTGCAGACCTATTTATTGTCTTTGCACAGATTGATGGCAATAAGTTTACCGGATTTTTGGTAGAAAAAGGAACCGAAGGATTGGTACTAGGAGCAGAAGAAAAGAAATTGGGAATCAATGGTTCTTCCACGCGTCAAGTATTTTTTGAAAACATGAAAATACCTGCGAGTAGTATCTTGGGAGAAATTGGAAAAGGTCATTTGATTGCCTTTAATTCACTCAACAATGGTCGCTTCAAATTATGTGCATTGTCGTTAGGTGGTGCAAAAGAAAGTTTACGCAGTGCAGTTACCTACGCAAAAGAGCGGGTACAATTTAAAACACCCATTGCTAATTTTGGAGCTATTAAATATAAATTGGCAGAAGAAGCCATCAAAATTTTTACCGCAGAATCTGCACTTTATCGAGTATCTGATTTGATGCAAGATAAGAAAACAGAACTGATGGAAAATGGGATGAATTTTGCCCAGGCGAAGTTACAGGCTGCCGAAGAATATGCCATCGAATGTGCAATTCTAAAAGTTGCTGGTTCTGAAGCACTGGATTATATCGTGGATGAAACCTTACAGATTCATGGAGGAATGGGCTTTAGCGAAGAAGGTACTGCTGCTCGTGCATACCGTGATTCACGAATTGCAAGAATCTACGAAGGCACCAACGAGATCAATCGACTGCTAACGGTAGATATGTTATTAAAGCGTGCCATGAAAGGTAAACTCGATATCGTTGGACCAGCTTGGGCGGTGCAAAAAGAACTAGCCTCGATGCCATCAATGGTTAAGCCAGAAGGTGCCTATGCCGAAGAGAAAAAAGCAGTTGGTGATTTTAAGAAAGTAATTCTAATGGTAGCTGGTGCCGCAGCAAAAATGCAGATGGACGGTAAAATAAACCTAAAAGAAGAACAAGAAATCCTAATGAATGTAGCAGATATGATGATCGATTTATTGGTCGCTGAATCTACATTGCTACGAGTAGAAAAACTATCTGAAAAATCAGAGACGAAATTTCCAATGGAAACCTACGAAGCGATGTTGAAAGTATTTATGACGGATGCAACCGCACGAGTTCATAAAAACGCAACGGATGCGCTAGTTTCTTTTGCCGAAGGAGATCTACTAAAGACCATGTTATTGGGTCTGAAGCGTTTTACAAAATATCCTCCAGTTAATGTGAAGAAAGCACGACGGATGATTGCAGAACTAGTAATTGATAAAGAAGATTATCCTTTTTAGTGGATAATGAATAATTAAGAATGAGATAATTAATAATGCCCTCAATCGTGATCTTTCGCGTATTGGGGGCATTATTAGATTTAAAGGTATTGCTTCTTTCTACTTTAGGGTGGGAAGAAGTTTTTTATTTGAAAAAAAATAAAAGCATCTAACTTGCTGATTTTCAGTAATTAAAAATTTAAAATAAATTTTCTTTAAGAAAATCTAAAACTGTTCGGAACTTTTTAAACCACCGCTGCGGTTTAGTCTTTTGAAAGCAAGAACGTACTAATCAAAATCATAAACAATATTATTTTTAAAAATGCAATCAAGCAATCAAAATATAAAATTTAGCATTCCTTCAAAATGGGAACAGAATCCGGAACCGACAGGCACCGTGCAATTTAGTGTATGGGCCAGTGATTCCAGTGAGTCTTTTATCCCCAAGCCTTTCTAATAGTTCTTCTCAAAGGAGTTTGTAGCTGTTAGAAAAAAGCAGTTACGAACAAAATTTCCAATACAATATTTACAAGTTCGTAGTCTGTTTTTAGTTAATTAATAATGAAAAAATTAATAATTAATAATGCCCTTGTGGCGTAGTTTTATAGTGAGTTTAAATTAGCTCAATATATATAAGCCCTAACACGATAGAAGGCATTATTAATTTTTCATTAGAACATTTTTCATTAAAAATGGTGACGTAGTTCAATCAGGTAGAGCAGGGGATTGTCTATCCTCAAGTTGCGGGTTCGATTCCCGTCGTTACCGCATATGGGTGTTTAGCTTAACTGGCAGAGCAGCGGACTCTTAATCCGCGAGGTGTAGGTTCGAACCCTACGACACCTACTTAAAAAGCGGGTATAGCTCAAAGGTAGAGTTCCTGGCTTCCACCCAGAAGATGTCAGTTCGATTCTGACTATCCGCTCGATTAAATGAAAATATAATGAATATTTAAAAAAGAAAGAATTAATAATGCGCTCAATATGTGGAAGAGCAAATAAGATTGTGGGCATTATTAATTGAAAAATTATTAATTCTTCATTAAAATAATAGACGGAAAGACAAGCCAATAGGTGGTGGCCACTGTCTTGAAAACAGTTCGGAGCTAACGACTCGTGTGGGTTCGACTCCCACTCTTTCCGCAAAATAGCAATGTGGCGTAGTGGTTTAACGCGACTCTCTTACAAAGAGTAGATCAAAGGTTCGAATCCTTTCATTGCTACAAAAAATAATCAAAGGATTATTTAATTGCCTTGGTAGCTAATTTGGTAAAGCGACACCCTGTTAAGGTGAGGAATATAGGTTCGAACCCTATACAAGGCGCATGATTTTTATTGATTAATGAATAATTAAATGAAAGAATTAATAATGCGCTCATTACGAAGTAAGTGCTAACACGATAGAAGGCATTATTAATTCTTCATTAAAACATTTTTCATTATAAGCTGATGTAGCAAAACGGCAATGCACCTAACTTGTAATTAGGAGACTA
>CAZYAC010000192.1:0-9716 GCA_964645475.1 uncultured Saprospiraceae bacterium
TATGATCAAAAATATCTATTTGGCTTCTTTACAAAAAATTTCAGAATAAAGTCTAATTATTTCAAGTTATTTTGTTCCTATTTGCAAAAAACATCGTCATAATTAAAATGCTCCTTGCATTTTGCCGCTTGCTATTTGCTTCCTTCTATCGTGTACAAGCTTTCATCAAACATGGAAACTAAGATACACGATTAAGGGAAGCAAGTAGCTAGAAGCAAACAGCCAGAAGCAAAAATAATCAACCAAAGCACAAAAACGACACATCATGCGAAGAATTCTATCCTTAACACTTTTCTTAACCGTTCTGATTATTTTTAGCCTTTCTGCACAAGAAGAAGGCCACCGTCATCATACTGAAAAAGGAGATCATTTACTAAATCTGGGGGTTTCTTTTTTACCCAATCCAACGGATTTTGCTCTTGATTTATTTACTGGCGGGACAGGATCGGGAGATCCTTCACCTGGGATTAATTTACATTATGAATATAGTATTACTAATAATATCAGTCTGGGAGGTTTCTTTGGGTATTATCGAGTCAATGCTCAGCAAGATCTGAGTTTGGATGATATATCTGAGTTATTTGAGGACCCAGAATGCGCGATTCAATGTCTACTTCCAATTAATATTGGATCTAGTTGTAACTGTGATGCCCCAACGATAAGAGAAAAAGTAAACGTTTATACCCTTGCTGGGAAACTGGTTTATCATCGGCAATTGGTATTCATTCCAGAGTTGGATTTTTATACCTCCATCACGGCGGGTTATAGTTTCAATCGTCGCAAAACCATCGTCGAAAGATTAGGAGATATTGCGCTGGATGAATTGACGACAGATGCGGTTAATGTACCAACGTTTGTTTATTATGTTACTGTAGGTGGCCGTTATTTTATTAACGAAAACTTTGCGATTTTTGGAGAAGGCGGATATAGTAATGTTCATCTGGTGCAGGTAGGGTTGACGTATCGATTTTAAGAAAAGGCTGGTTGGCTATTGGCTGATTAGCCTGTTGGCCTTCTTCAATTATGAGTCTTTTTTCAATTGAATAGCAGTAAACAAAAAAAATCCTTACATCGTTTTACCGTGTAAGGATTTTTTATAACGGCTTCCAACAGTTTATACGTTTGAGGGAAGCCAACTGGCTAATAGCTAACAAGCCAACCAGCCTAGTATCTATAGTATTCTGGTTTGAATGGTCCTTCTTGTTTCACGCCGATATAGTCCGCCTGTTCTTTAGACAATTCTTCCAGCTCTACGCCGATCTTGGACAAGTGTAGTCGCGCTACTTTTTCATCCAAGTGCTTAGGAAGCATGTATACTTTGTTTTCGTACTTATCGCTATTTTCCCAAAGTTCCAACTGAGCTAGAGACTGATTGGTAAAAGAGTTAGACATGACAAAAGAAGGATGACCGGTAGCACAACCGAGATTAACCAAACGTCCTTCTGCCAGGACAATAATATCCTTTCCAGCAATCGTATATTTATCTACCTGAGGTTTGATTTCTACTTTGCTATCACCATGTGTTTTGTTCAACCAAGCCATATCAATTTCGTTATCGAAGTGGCCGATATTACAAACGATGGTCTTATCGTTCATCATGTTGAAATACTTCTCGTTGATGATGTCTTTGTTACCAGTGGCAGTTACTACGATGCTTGCTTCTTTCAATGCATTTTCCATTCTCTTCACAGCGAATCCATCCATGGCAGCTTGTAGGGCACAAATCGGATCAATTTCTGTTACGATTACTCTCGCTCCAGCACCTGCTAAAGAAGCAGCAGAACCTTTTCCTACATCACCATAACCTGCGACAACCGCTACTTTACCAGCAATCATCACATCCGTTGCTCGGCGGATCGCATCCACACAAGATTCTTTACAACCGTATTTATTATCAAATTTAGATTTGGTAACTGAATCATTTACATTGATCGCAGGAAGAACCAACGTACCATTTCTTTCTCTTTCATAAAGACGGTGAACACCTGTAGTGGTTTCTTCACTCAATCCTTTGATCCCAGCTACTAATTCTGGAAAATCATCAAAAACCATATTGGTCAAATCACCACCATCGTCTAAGATCATATTCAGTGGTTTATCGCCTTCAAACGCTTTTAGCGTCTGTTCAATACACCACGAGAATTCTTCTTCCGTCATTCCTTTCCAGGCGTACACAGGAATTCCTGCTGCTGCAATAGCTGCTGCTGCGTGATCTTGGGTAGAAAATACGTTACAAGAAGACCAAGTAACTTCTGCACCCATTTCTACGAGTGTTTCGATGAGTACGGCAGTTTGAATGGTCATGTGTAGACAACCGGCAATTCTGGCACCTTTCAAAGGCTTAGATTCACCATACTGCTCACGCAGTGCCATGAGACCAGGCATTTCTGCTTCGGCAAGGTCCATTTCCTTACGACCCCAGTCTGCCAGAGAGATGTCCTTTACTTTATAACGGACGTTAGATTCTACATTTTGCATATCTAAAAAATTTATATGATTTAATGAATTTTTTTTAAAAAGACACGCAAAGATACGCAATTCTAGAGAATATGGTAGGAGTTGAGCATCAGGATATTGTAATAATAAGATATGCATAGATGATGGGTGAAAGGAGGATATTAATATTAGAAAAGCGGTCTATATCAGATATTCGATACAGACCGCTTTTGACATTTAAAATTAGACTAGAGAACTATTTATTTACCATCTTCTACCACAAATCGCTTTCCAATCTGGCGGTTATTCTCTGCTTTGATCGTCATAAAATAAAGCCCATTTCTGGCGTTGGTTAACTCAAGTCGTTCGTAGCTATGTAGCGCCTCAGTCTGATATTCCGCAATCATCTGTCCATAGGCATCGTAGACACGAATGGTTCCAGCCAAGCCTTCCAGTTTGGGCAAATAGACTTGGATATAGTCTTGGGCAGGATTGGGAAAGAGGTTAACTTCTGGATCAGATTCTTCTGAAACCCCAAGGTTTAGTGCTTGTTGTTGATTAGCTTCACCAGTCATAATTACCTGCTGACATTCTACTCCGTTTACGATAACTGTGTAATGGCCACTAGGCAGATTATCCACCATTACTTGTCTTCTGTGAACGGTACTATTACTTGTTAAAGCTACGCCTGCTTCATTGAATATTTGGATATTCCCCTGCTGTCCATCGTCCATTAGTACGTTGATGCTTCCATCGCTGAAGGTGATCACTGATTCGGAACAATCGATTACTCCTTGGGTGGATGGACTTCCTAAAATAATTTCCTCACAAGTCTGACTATTGATTTTAACAAGATAAGCGCCATCGGGTAGTGCGATGGTTAATTCGTTGGTAGCATAGTCGTTGTTAGCAACGACGACCCATCCATTTAATAAATCATGAATTTTTATACCGGCAATCTCTTCATCATCCATTGTGACGGTAATTTCTCCATTTCCATAATCAATGGTTGCTCCGTGGCACTGAAAACTATTGTCCGGAGTGATACTAGCCGCACCTTCCAAAATAATTTCTTCGCAGGAATTACTATTAATTTTAACAAGGTATTCACCCGCTGGCAAGTCAACTACTAAGTTATTCGTTTCGTAGTTGTTGTCAGCGACGACGATCCATCCGTTTAATAAATCGTGAATTTTTATGCCGGCGTTTTCTCCATTGTTCATGGTGATAGCAATTTCTCCATCTCCATAAGTAATCGTAGCATCTTGGCAAGAGACGCTGTTTCCAGGCGGAATGATAATCTCCTCTTCAAGGAGAATTTCTTCACATTCATTGCCATTAATTTTAACGAGGTATTCACCTACAGGTAGATTCGCAACTAAACTATTGGATTGGTAATTGTTGTTAGCAACGACGACCCAACCGTTTAAGAGATCATGAATTTTAATGCCGGCATTATCCCCATTATTCATGGTGACCGCAATTTCTCCGTTGCCAAACGTAATGGTGGCATCTTCACAGGAAGAGGAAGCACCATTATTCGGTGGAGAAATAACTGGATCTTCGATTGTAATTTCTTGACAATCTAGATTGTTAATACTTACGATATAAACACCTTCTGGTAGACTTATGTCTAAAGTACTAGTTTGTGAATCATTCGAAGCGACAATTGCTAGATTATTTGAAGCATCATAAATTTTAATATCTGCATTTTGTCCACCATTCATGGTGACCAGAACCTGATCATCTTCATGACTAATCGTAGCATCCTCACACTGTAGTTCATCTCCTGGTCTAGAGGCTTCCATGTCTGCCATATCAATTTCTTGACAACCAACGCTATTAATTTTTACCAAATAAATACCAGCGGGTAACATAACTTCGAGGCTATTGGATTGGTAGTCATTGTTGGCAACAACCACCCAGTTATTGGTAAGGTCGTGAATTTTGATTCCTGCATTTTGTCCATTATCCATGGTGACAGAAACCTGTCCTTCTCCATAATTAATGGTAGCGCCTTGGCATTGAATGGTGTTAGGATCTGGATCACCCACCGCGCCTTCAGTTATAAAGAGTTGTTGACAAATTTCACCGTCAATCAAAACATTATAATTTCCTGGAGTCAGTTCTGTTTCTATTGACGACGTTAAATTTTGATTATCAAAAATAATGTCGTCGTTGGATAAATCTGCAATTTGAATATGAATTTGTTCACCGTCATAACTATTTACAGAAACCAATCCTTCCTCGTTAGTGATCGTAGTATTGGCACACGGATTAGCATCGACGATCAGTACTGATAATATATTGGAACAAATATCGCCTTCGTCTTCTACAGTGACGGTAAAATTAAAACTACCATTTGGTAAATCAATTGTTTCTGTCTGCGCACAGTCACCCTCACAAACGTTGTTGACTACTGGTGGTGCACTTGGATCGTTATTATCAACATAAATTATTTTAGCCGGTGCGATATCATTGGTAATTACCACCCGATTATGACCTTCTATAGTATGAAATAGATTATTACAAGCTGTTGAATTACTGGTTATTAGCGGTATGACAACTGGAATTGGTGAAACACGAATCATTGTTGGATCATTACCTACGGTTAATTCTTGGGTGTTCTTCCAATCATCATTTAATTTTCCATTTAAATAAATAGATGGTTGAGAAAGATCAACTCTGGTGCCGGCGGGTAGATTCAACGATACTAAATCCAACGTATTTGTAATGTCCTGAATGGCGTTGATATTGTTATTGTCGTTTACGACGTTGACAAATGCGCCATCTTCTAACTCATTGATATTAATGGCGGTCCAGGTTACTAAATGAGTAGGCGTACCATTTTCACTATCACCATAGGTATAAGTATAAGTTCCTCCGTCTTCTTCAGAACCATATTGTTCCATAAAGTATTTATCACCCAATACTTCTTTC
The DNA here is from genome assembly GCA_964645475.1 of uncultured Saprospiraceae bacterium. Lineage (GTDB taxonomy): Bacteria > Bacteroidota > Bacteroidia > Chitinophagales > Saprospiraceae > JALZUU01. Next base: position 5,377 of record CAZYAC010000192.1, read on the forward strand.
AATCTTTTTACCGCATACCATGATTCTTTCTTTCCTGATGGATTTGGCTGAATGTCTTTTAGTTCGTCTAAAGTAATATCAGCGGATTGAGCTCGATCTGTATCAATGAGGCCATTGGAAAAATAGAGCGGATTTGCCCAGTCGTCCAGTAACCCATAAAGCATCGTTTTGTTGACGCCCCATCGGTTCATCATCAAGGTAGATCTAACGATATAAGCTGCTTGTGCGGTTCGACCAACAATTTTTTGGCTAACTCGATCAATAAGTCTGCCTTCGTTATAATCATATTTACGACCGTCCAAACTGATGGCGACCAATTCGTCGTAATTTGCAATTTCATCACAACCACCCCATTCATTTACGCGACCTTCTGCACAAGGGAAATATAATCGAGGTTCATAATCAGAATTCCAGCCATACTCTGTGGCGTTAACTTTTTTGGTGCCATTTGGCATATTATTGTTTACCCATTCTGAAATGTTTTTATAGGCCATAAACCCATTATTGGTTCTTTCTGGATGATTGATCAGTGTATTGGCATCTATATCACAATAGTCTGTAAAACTATAATTGTGAACACCGACGCCTTCGGTTAATGCACTGCACAAAGGGACTAAATCGACGAGTGAATTTCCTTCATCACCAATCATGGTACCAACGTAATCCAAAATATTACCACTATAAAAATCAGAACCGCTAGATGCATGTCCTTGAAAAGCAGCACTCGCTAACTTAATTCTAAATTCATTGGAATGATCGTAATAATCGACAAAAGCCTCGTACATTCCTTTGATGTATGCGCGAAATCCTTCTACTCCAAGGTCGTGCCCCCAAGGTTCATTTCCTAGCTCTAATACGGTTACGATTGGCTTAGGAGCAAAGTCTCCGGTTGCATTTCTAGGATCATAAACTTTTAAAAAAGCAGTTGCCCAGTCTTTTCCTTCGGCAGTTACTTCTGATATTACTTGGTTTGTATTTGGAGATGAATTGTTATTTGCTTCTGTTGAAAGTTCTTCTAAGGTCCACCATTTATTTGGAAATACTTTTCCATGGGATATTTCTATGGCTACTTGTACTTCAAATCCAGCTTGAAATAAAGGAAGAATTCGAACGTAATTTTCTGTTAAATGAGTGGACCGATCATTGACGTTGATTAAATTTTCAAAATCCAACGGACTGAGATCTTCGGCAACTCGAGGATTGACTCCGTTGTCGTAGTCTTTATTTTGACTATAAAAAAAACGAATAATCGGACTAGTAGTCATTACATCCGACAATAAGATCGAGTCTTGATTGAAGGAGTAACCGGGAATGTTTCCAAAAAAACGTTCAATATCAAATCCAGCGTTTATACCGATGGTTTGATTGAGCGTGTGAGAAGTTTTTGCAAGGTTGGAAGCATCGGTAATCGGTTGACAATCCTGACCTAAGATGGGGGAAACACAAGGGCTACCTATTAGACATAGGATGAGCCAGATGAAAGAGTGTTTCATGACTAAAGTTTTAAAGAAATTAATAATGGTTGTATTCAGTACAGGGTAGTTTGAGTTAGTTGATATTTCGAAGAAATCAATATTTTATTCAATCAAGGTGCGACGAAGATTCATAGCCGAACTATGAATACGAGCGCGCAAGGAAGCGTGAATGAAAAAATACTTTTCAAAACTCAAATAAAATTGGATTACAATGTACTGATATGGGGGAAGGTTAGGTTGGTTCAATAAAGTCGTTGAATAGATTCAACAATTGAAAATAACAAGGGGATCGTTATTTGTAGAACTTTGTGTGTCATTCCGTTACTTTTAGTCTTGCAAGAAGCAGACCAATTTTTTTGAAATGTTGATTTGTTGAAAATATTGAGTTGTTGAATTGTTTAGAATATGTCGATATTCAACGATTTAATAAATCAAAAAAATCACTTGAGTGTGTGACAACTTTTTACTACAGACTGTTAGTTGACTGACTTTCTGCAAATGCAATTGCAGCCAATTAATGGAAGTTTAGACAAGCTCTAACTAAGCTTTGAGATAGGTAAATAAAAAAATGTTGAACCGATGAGAATGGATACTCAACGATTCAACGATTCAACAAAAAATTAAACTTGTTCTTCCAAAGACTGATATTTATTGGTCAGTTTTCGTTGAATATCGTTAGGAACAGGCATAAATTCGACAAATTCTCGCTTAAACTTAGCACGTCCTTGTGTCATCGCGCGAAGCGATGAAGAATACTGATAAAGCTCAGAAAGCGGCACTTTTGCAGTAATTTTTTGATAATGTCCATCGGCCCCCATTCCCTGAATAATGGCTCTTCGAGTCTGCAAATCACTCATAATATCACCGGTTACTTCATCGGAGCAAAGAATTTCCAATAGGTAAATAGGTTCCATCAGTTGAGGATTAGCTTGCTTAAAATTATCTTTAAAAACTTGTGAAGCTGCAATCATAAATGCCATGTCATTAGAATCGACTGGGTGCATTTTTCCATCATAAATACAAACTCGGATATCCCGACAATAAGAACCGGTTAGAGGTCCTTCTTCCATTTTTTGCATGACCCCTTTCTTAATAGCATTTGAATATTTAGCGTCAATTGATCCACCTACGATACACCATAGAAAGGATAATTTTCCGCCCCAAGGAAGATCTTCTAATTCTTCTTTTCGAACGGATAGACCTGCGGGTGCGGGCATACCTTCATAATAAGGTTCGATACGCATATGTACCTCTCCAAATTGACCAGAGCCACCACTTTGTTTTTTGTGACGATAAGAACCGTTGGCTACCTTAGTAATGGTTTCTCGGTATTCAATTTTGGGTTGAATATAGCTCATTGAAATATTGTTCACCTTTTCAATTCGATATTTAATCAAATCTAGATGTAACTCACCTTGTCCATGCAGAATAGTTTGTTTTAGCGCTTTCGACATCTCAATCTTTAGTGTGGGATCTTCTTCTTGGATTTGATGTAGCGCCTTCATCATCTTTTCCATTTCGTTTTTTCCGGGCGGTTCTACGGCACGTCTAATTCGAGAGGAGGGAAAATGGATTTGTTCGATTTCTAAGTTTGCTCCTTTAGGACTGAGCGTATCGTTGGTTTTGGTTTCCTTTAATTTGACGGTAACACCAATGTCTCCGGCTACCAGTTCATTTACGGGAGTGCGTTCTTTTCCGTTGGCTTCATAGATTTGACTGATCCGCTCGGTAGTTCGCGTACGATTATTATTAAGCTCTGTACCAGGATTTATTTTACCACTATAAACCTTAAAATAAGAAAGCAATCCTACTCGTGGTTCAGATAAAGTTTTATAAATAAAAATAGTATTCGTTCCATTATCATTTGTTTCCAAAATACCGCCATCTTGGAGCGTAGCCTCTGGTCGGTCGGCGGGGGATGGACAAATGTCATTGATAAAACCCATGATACGACCACTACCCATATTTCGGTGAGCGGAGGCGATAAAGACTGGGAAAAGTTCTTGATTGGCTAAGGCAATTCGTAGACCGTCCGCCAGCTCTGACTCGCTGAGCGTACCTTCTTCAAAAAACTTTTCCATTAGGGTCTCGTCGTTTTCAGCTGCGGCTTCGACAAGCTGATTATGGATGGCTTGAGCACGTGATTTATGTTCATCAGGAATTTCTTCTTTTCTCGGTTTTCCACCTTCATCTTCAAAAACGTAAGTGATCATGCGGAGACAATCTACAATACGATTGAATCCAACGCCTTGTGTAATTGGGAATTGGAAAGGGATGACTTTATTACCAAATCTGGCTTTTGCTTGTTCGAGGGTATTATCAAAATTTGCTTTATCATTATCGAGATGATTAACTACAAATAGAGCGGGTGTTTTAAAACGATCGACATATTCCCATAGAATCTCTGTCCCTACCTCAACACCGCTACAGGCATTGAGCACCATGACGGCGGTATCGGCTACCTTCATGGAAGAGATTACTTCTCCTACAAAATCGTCTGATCCTGGGGTGTCAATAATATTGATTTTGGAATTTTTCCACTTAGCATGGAGTAGAGTACTGAAGAGGGAGTTGCTCCGTTCTTGTTCGATATTGGTGTAATCGGAGGCGGTGGTACCATCTGTAATGTTGCCCCGGCGGGTAATGGCTTTTGCTTCGAAAAGCATGGCTTCGGCTAGGGTGGTTTTTCCAGATCCAGAATGTCCCAAGAGGACAACATTCCGGATGTTTTTTGTTGTGTAACCCATAATTTTAAAGGTTTTAAAGTTAAGGAATAAGTGGTAAAATGATTGGTTGGTAGAATTAAGTTTTAAGATAAGGGATTTATTTGAAATTTTATAGTGAATGTTTAATATTTTTTAAAAC
>CAZYAC010000193.1:0-9679 GCA_964645475.1 uncultured Saprospiraceae bacterium
TTTACCACTCCTATTTTGGATGATTACCAAAAAGAGATTTTAGCATTTCGACAGCAACTCAACGCCGATTATATGAATCCCGAAAAGTCTCCATTAGATACGATGCTACGGGAGAAATTTCGCAAAGCAGGAGGACATCCTTTTTTTGAAATAAATAAAAACTATCGAGTCGAAGCTAAATTCAAAAAACATATAGATACCTTGACCGTAGAAATTCCTACCTCATCCGAACGGATGGCAGTTTTTGATAAATATGGAGAAGCTACTTTTACGTTGAATGGAAAAGATTATACCGTGACCATTCATCAATCGCACCGCAGCCGCGAGATGGAAGCCTATAAAGACTGGTTATTTTTTATGTTTACGGATCTGACCAATGGTGAAGAAACTTATGGTGGTGGACGTTATATTGATTTGAGAATCCCTGAAGGAGAAACGATTATTATCGACTTTAACAAAGCCTATCATCCATACTGTGCTTTTACTTATGGTTATTCCTGTCCCGTTCCACCCCGAGAAAATTTCATGGATGATCGAATCACTGCTGGCATAAAATTATTGAAGTTGAAATAAATATGCTTTTTGCCGCTTGCTACTGACGATTTGCTTTCTCCTATTGCGTTAGAAGAGGGCAAATAGCCAATGGCAAAATGCAAGTAGCAAAAACTAAAAACCCTCTTTCCATTTTTCTAAATCTTCGCAACTGGAATACTGTGAGTCCAGTTCGATATAAGTATTTTTAATTCTTTGCTCGACCCATTCTGACATAAATTGGTTTCTTTTAGATTCCAAAGCGGCCGCTCGAATTTTTGAATAATCGAAAGCCAGACTCGCTTTGTGTGGCTTGGTTCGAGAGCGTAACAGGATGGCGCGATATCCCTTGCGACCCGTTTGTTCTATAAATTCAAAAGGAGCAGAGAGGTCATTTACTTCCATGGTATCTATGGTGAAATAAATGTCTGGATCTAGATCACCGACTTCATAAAAAGTATTTCCAGTCTTTGGATTGACTAAGTTGCCGCCATTCGTATAGCTTGGAATTTCATCATTTGAGAAACGGTTAACAGCGTAAATAAAAGGAATACTATCCGTGATGACTAGGTTACGAACAGAGTCGAGGAGGTTACGAGCAAGTTCCTCATCAGCAGTGGTGATTTCGGGGGTAATTAGAATATGACGAACGTGGATACTATTTCCACGTCGTTCTAAAAGTTCGAGTAAGTGGTAACCAAATTGAGTTTCGATAACTTCAGATAATTCGTTGGTTTCTAAATTGTAGGCCGCAGCTTCAAATTCGCCTACGTAACTTCCTCGGGTAGCCCATCCGAGGTCTCCACCCTGCGCTCCGGAACCAGGGTCGTCAGAATATTTTTTCGCTAATTCAGAAAACTGAGTGCCGTCGACAATCTGCTGGCGAATAGATTCTAATTTTTCGCGCGCCTTGGTTTTTTCAACCATATTTTGGGACGGGAAAATAACAATTTCTGCTACTTCTACTTCCGAATTAAAGAAGGGTAAACTATCTTTTGGAATTTGATTGAAAAACGTTTTTACTTCAGAAGGCGTGACCGTAGCGTCGGCGATAATGGATTGTTGCATCCGTTCGATGAGTAGTTTGTTTTCTAGATCGGTTCGAAACTGAGCGCGAACTTGGGGAACTGTCGCTCCATAATATTCTTCGAACTGTTTTTCGTCACCTTGCATGTACTGCAAAATCTGTTTTATCCGTGCATCGAGCTGTGATTCAATTTCATTTTCAGTTACTACGATACTATCTAGGCGGGCTTGATTTAGCATTAGATTTTGGGCTAACACCTGATCCATAATGATGCAGCGGGCTTCATCTCCCAACTCAGGCTGACGTTTTTTGGCTAAGCTAAACTGGTCTTCGATATCAGAGAGTAAAACGAGCTCTTGACCGACGACTCCGACTACCTTATCAATGACCTGGCGATCCTGCGCAGTGGAAATGGATAAGCTACAAACAATAAAAATAAAGACAATAAATTGACGCATTAGTTATAAACTTTTATGGTGTTTCGGTTAATCTCCCGCTCGTAAATCTCTTCCCGCTTTTCATTTAATAAGGCTATTTTTCTTTGGTGTAAAATGACTCTACTCATTTGACCAATCACATATTCCATGGGAGCAATGTCCTCTTTAGGAATACGATCTAAAATACTTAGATAATATTTAAACTGTTCATCTGTAAAACTTAGTTTACTACCGTTGGTAAAATTTTTACTTTTTCGGTTTTTTTCTGGTAATAAGGTCATCAGATAATCCGGGTGGTACCAAGTACTGTCATTCAGCATAAACTGACTGCTGTGTGAATCGGCAAATTCTTTTAGTGGTTCGCCCCCGTTTTTAGCAGCATCTTTCCAAAGCTTATCGGCTTCTTTTAAATTTTTACTATTCTTAGGCATTTCCATAAATAAGCAACGTACAATGGGTTTTTCTAGACGGAACTGCTCTTTGTTGGTCTCATAATAATCCATTAATTCCTGTGAAGTAATGGTAGAATCCAGTTGTAGTTCAACTAGAATTTTTTCATAATTGTGTCGGATCAATGAGGAACGATAATCACGCACTAGATCGTCAATTTTCAGATCTTTGGGTAGATTTCTTTCCGCTTCGTCCATCAATAAAGTTTCTCTGATCCACTTTTCCATAAATGCACTGGCAATCATTGCGCTGTCTTCACTATTGGCTTCAGAGGGAACCATTGCATTGACTTCAGAAAGATAAAGTGGTTTTCCGTGGACCGTCGCGAGTAATACGTCGTTTGCTTCTGGCGGAGCCTCTTCGCTCTTACAAGCCAATAGACAACAAGATCCCAATAAGAAGAAGAATAGAAACCGCTTCATTTTTTTAGAATAAATCTATTTTGTTGAGTGTAAGTACTAGGCCAAAAATAATTTACAGTCTTCTCTCTGGGTCTTTTTCAGCTACTCTTCCTAAATTTTGCGACCCAGCCAAAAGGATGAGACTTAAAAATTAGTCGATTAGCTAAAAAATCCCGCACGGATTAATGTAAAAGTATTTATGTTCCAGTACTTATGACCATTTATTTGATTAATATGCCTTTGGCTGGTTGGCCTGTTAACTAACTAGCCAACCAGCTAACTGGCTAATAGCAGAGAATCTACCAAACGTAGACAATTTTTTCACACACTATTTTACCAAGCTTTTAAAAACTTTATCGTTTTGCTCTACTTTATAGCTGGTTTTTAGTTCCTCCAGCCATTTCTTTTCCAAAAAATCCTGATAATCTGCAATTACATATCCACGTGCCTCATCCAGTGTTTTAACACCAGTAGGTTTGATACCTTTGATCACCATAAAACTGGTAGATCTCGTTCGGTCGTTTTTCAATGCTGGGGTAACTGCGCCGATTTTCCAGTTCATTTTATCAAGATTTTTGTCTCTACCTCTTTCATATTCTTTGTCCTGAATGCTTAGAATTTGTTGATCTTCTTTATTCAAAACGGATAGAACTTCTTCAGAGGTTTTACCTGTTCCAAGCATCATCACGATTTCTTTTACTTTATCTTCATTTCCAGACCGAAGCGTGTATAAATCAACGACTGCCCGCTCTTTCCATTGGTACTTGTTTGGGGTGGTGGCGTAGAACGCAGCCAACCCTGTACTATCAGTAGACGCCTTATCCCATACCTGGAGTTTGGTCGCTTCGAATAATAATATTCCTTCCTCGTATTCTCGCATCAAGGATTTGAACTCTGGATATTTGTTTTCTAGCTGTGATTCTTCGTATTTTAGAGCACTGTCATCTATAAATTCTTGGTAAACTTTTTCCGCTACCATTTTGGGGTCTGCGTTTTTGTTCCGTCGTAAACGTGTAGAAGCAGTTTTACTAAATTCGTTAAAATCGGCTATGGTAAATTTTAAGTTCTTACCAAAAGAGAAAAGTTCATTTTTATCGGTCAATACTTTCTTCCAACGGTGCGAAGTATAACTGCTGTCTATACTAGCAAGCATTGACTTCTTTGCGGCATTATTTTCTTTAAAATTAGCTTCCTTCTTTATCTTGGTAATCATGGCCTGTTTGGCTAATTCTTGCCGACTTGTTTTACCTGCTTTTCCTTTCGCACTATTCTGTATTTTAGTTTGTAGTCTTCGTTTGGCAATCTCTGGAGCTTCTGCTGGTTTTTTAGAGATACGACGTACGATGTGCCAGCCAACACTACTCTTAAAAGGTTTTGAATATTCCGTGTCTGACTTTAAAGCAAATACTTGATCCTTGAAAGATTCCTCGACGGGGCTATTCGTGGATACAAATCCAATATATCCTCCTTTCTGTGCCGTTTGCTGATGCTGAGATAACCTTCCAGCAAGCTTTTCAAAATTTCCACCGTTTTTCAAAACAGTATAGATGCTATCGATGGTTGCCATCTGCTGTTTATCATTTTGGCCTTTCTGAGTTCGAATTAAAATATGAGCAGCTTCTACTTCTCCACGAGCAGGACGTTTGCTGTTGAGTCTAAGAATGTGGTAGGCTGCTGCCGTACGAACTGGTTTGGAATATTTGCCAACTTTGAGATTGTAAGCCGCCGATTCCATTTCGTAAAAACCGGGACGGAAAATAGCGCCAAAGAAACCGAGGCGACCATTGTTATTTTTTGAATTATCATCCTCAGAATATTCTTTCGCCACCATACTAAAAGATTGTCCGCTATCCAAGGCAGCCTTGGCCTTCATAATTTTTTTGTAGGCTATCAGCGTATCTGCAGGTTGAGGATTGTTAGGTAGTTTTACCATAATATGACTTAAATCCACTTCTTCCAAACTCCTTTGATAAGCTTCTTGGACGAGTTTTTCGGTAACTTCCTTATCCACCAAATAACTATTGGCCAGTTGACGTCGATAACCACCTAATTCTTTGATGAGCGCTGGGATGGTATCCAATTGCATATCACGAGCACGTTGAACTTTTAATTTAAATTTGATATAAAGGTCGAGATATTCCTCTAGTGATTTTTGGGAATAATCCGCCTTTTCTCCGTTGGTTTTTTTATAAATATAATCGAACTCAGATACGTGTACTGGTTTATTCTGAACGGAAAATAAAACGGGATCCTTTTGTGCAGTAGCAGTGTGCAGGATACCTAGAAACAAGATGGTTAAAAAGGATAAACGAAATAACATTTTTCTGTTTTTTTTACTCAATGAGAATATTTGTTCAAAAATTGGGTCCAGAGTACTTAAATTTTAGACAAACTCTTACTCCAAACGAAGGGCAAAAATACGAATTTTACTCCTGGAATTTCGTTAATTTTTTTTGAAAATAGGAAACTGCCCAAGTGGCGCTACTTCCTTGTCAAATTAGACAAGTTCTTAGACCACTTCTTGGAAATAAATCCTTTTTACCCGTTCAGAGATTCCGGTAAATATTTCGTAGGGAATCGTTTCTAAGCTATCTGCTAGTTCTGTTACGGGTAAGTCGGGGCCGAAAATGATAATTTCATCCCCTATACTGGCCTGTGGGACAGCAGTTATATCCATCATGCACATGTCCATACAAATATTTCCGATGGTGGGAACCCGAATTCCGTGGAGCAAACCACTAAAACGACCATTGCCAGCTTTCCGTAGCAAACCATCTGCGTACCCAATGGTGACCGTTGCAATGAGACTATCCCGCTGAGCACGGCCTTTTCGACCATAACCAATGGAAGTTCCTTTTTTTATCAGTTTTATATGGGAGATACTTGCTTTCAGTGTATGTACGGTTTCTAGGTGGATGCCGCTAGGAGTGGCTGCATCGTAGCCATAAAGCCCAATTCCCAAACGTACCATTTCCATCTGGTATTGTGAGAAACGAGTGATTCCAGCCGTATTCAATACGTGGCGGGTAGGCTGGGAGCCAATCTTTTGGCAAATATTCGCATAACTGACTTGAAAGGTAGCTATTTGTTGATGGGTAAAACGATCGTGACGGGGCTCATCGCTGGCGGCTAAATGGGTGAAAATAGAGGCCAGTTTTAGAGCCGGGTAATTCGTTAGTAATTTAAAAAATGCGGCAAAATCTGCTGACACTAAACCCAAGCGAGACATTCCAGTATCAAGGTTCAAATGAATCGGGAAACTACCTGCAGGCAGCATTGCCAGATTGGTCAGTTCGATCAGTCGTTTAAGCTGAGGGATACTATAAATTTCTGCCTCGAGCTGGTGTTGGACCAATGCTTCGAGGGATGCTTCTTCTGGATTTAGTACGAGGATGGGTAGCTGTATACCTGCCTTGCGTAATGCCACTCCTTCGTCCGTATAAGCCACTGCGAGATAATCAACAGAACGGGCCGCAAGCAGCCTTCCGATTTCCACACTTCCGATTCCATAAGCCGCTGCTTTGACCATTACCATAACTTTGGTAGTGGGCTTTAATTGCTGCGTATAAAAATGTAAATTATGCTGAAGGGAGCTAAGGTTAATTTCCAATACTGTTTGGTGATGCTTTTGTCTGAGACGTGCTACGAGCTTTTCAAAGTGAAAAATTCTGGCACCTTTTATTAAAATTACTTCGGATTGAAAATTGTCGGATTTTAGTTGGGAAATAAATTTTTCAGTAGTAGAATAGTAGCTAGACTTTATGTTTTTTGGAACATGTTTTTTTAAAGCTGAAATATGTTTTCCAATCGCAATTACTCGTTTTACTTTGTGTGTTTGCAGTAGGTCGGCTAATTTTTTATATAGCTGATTTGCTGTTTTTCCAGATTCTAAAATATCAGATAAAATAAGGGTGCGTGGACGATCATCTCCCTGTTGTGTCATAAAGTTAAGCGCTGCTTTAAGAGAAGATAAATCAGCGTTGTAACTATCATTGATTAGAAGGCAATTATTGAGGCCAGCTATCAATTCTAGCCGCATTGCCACGGGCTCTAATGTTTTTAGGGTGGTTTTTATTTTGAGAATAGGTATTTTTAAAAATGTAGCAGTTACCCAACAATGAATAGCATTTTCAATGGCAGCGGGAGCAGTAAAAGGAATGGTGATTTGTCGTTTTTTTCCTTTGTAAATTGCAGATATTTTGGTGGTGTTTTTTGTTGTTCGAAGGGTAGAAATAACCTTCCATTTTGCGTTGGCGTCGGTCGCCCAGTTGAGTGTTTCACCCTTGAAATATCGCTTTATTAATTTATCTAAACGGGCGTCATCACTACGATAAACGAGCGTTTTAGAATCCTTGAAAAGACGTAGTTTTTCCTTTATTTTCTGTGTGATAGACGTAAATCCAGCATTATGAGCGTCTCCAATATTGGTGAAAATTCCGATCTCTGGAGAAATAATTTTGGCCAGTTTTCCCATCTCTCTCTTCTGTGAAATTCCCGCCTCGAAGATGCCGAGTGTGTCCTCTTTTTTTAATCGTAAAACGGAGAGCGGAACTCCTAGTTGAGAATTGTAACTTTTAGGACTTCGGGTGATTTGAAATTTCGTATTTAAGACCTGAAAAAGCCACTCTTTTACAATGGTTTTTCCATTGCTTCCTGTGATGCCGATGATGGGAATCTTAAATCGTTGTCGGTGAAACCTTGCTATTTTTTGTAAAGCTTCTAATGTGTCATCTACTACCACAAAACCCGCCTGAGGCATTTTTTTTAGATTTGGTCTTTGCTGTACCAGAAAAAAACGAACCCCTTTTTTATAGAGTTCCTGTAGATATTTATGCCCATTGTTTCGATCTCCGACAAGCGCTAAAAACAAGGTGTTCTCTGGAAATACCAATTTACGACTATCATAAATTAAATTTTTGATTAATAGGGTGTCATCGGTCGCAGCGTAAAGCCTTCCGTTGGTGATTTTTGCGATTTCTGAAAGATGATATTCCATTTTTGTAGATGGTACTCACTAATTTATTCAAGAGTAGAAAATTAGGCTTCTTGCCTCTGGCCGCTTGCTATTTGCCCTCTTTTAACGTGTTAGAAAGGGGCAAATAGCAAGTAGCAAAAAGCGAGTAGTCTATTGAATCAAAGCAGCCAGATCCATTCCGATATCTCCCCGAAAATATTTACCGGCAAAGCGTATTTGTTCTGCATTGTTTTTAGAAATGGCTAGTGCTTCCATAAAGTCAGCACCCAAAGAAGTGATTGCTAAAACTCTTCCGCCGTTGGTAATGAGCTGATCATTTTCCATTTTCGTTCCTGCGTGAAATACGATACTTTCTTTTACATTATCTAAATTAGAAATGGCCTTTCCTTTTTCGTAAGCCTCGGGATAACCACCAGAAACCAACATGATCGCGGTAGCCGCACGCGGATCTTTTTCGATGGTGATTTCACTCAATCTGCCGTTCGCAGTAGCAACCATTAATTCGGTTAAATCATTTTTAAGTCGGGGAAAAACAACTTCCGTTTCTGGATCACCCATTCGGCAGTTATATTCAATGACAAAAGGATCTCCACCAACATTAATCACGCCAATAAAAATAAATCCCTGATAAATAAGGTCTCTTTGCTGAAGTCCTTTGATGGTGGGGATAATAATTCGTTTTTCCACTTTTTCCATCATTTTTTCATCCACAAAATTGACTGGAGAGACCGCACCCATTCCGCCGGTATTAAGCCCAGTATCTCCCTCCCCAATTCTTTTATAATCCTTGGCAACTGGTAGAATTTTATAATCTCTTCCGTCCGTTAGAACAAAAACGGAAAATTCAATTCCATCGAGAAAAGATTCTACGACCACGCGTGCACCTGCCTCACCAAACTTTCCATCTAGCATAGCGCGAAACTCCTTTTTTGCTTCTTCTCGATCTTCCAAGATCAATACGCCTTTACCAGCAGCGAGTCCATCTGCTTTGAGGACGATCGGGGTGGTGGTTTTATCCAAGAAATCTAAGCCCTGAGAAAGCGTTTTCAGTGTAAACTCCTGATAATCAGCGGTTGGTATCCGTTGTTCTGCCATAAAAGCTTTAGCAAAAGCTTTACTACCTTCGAGTTGAGCAGCTTCCTCTGATGGTCCAATTACGGGAATATGATCTAGTTCATCGTCGATACCAAAAAAGTCAAAAATTCCTCGTACCAGCGGTTCTTCGGGACCAACGACCACCATTTCTATCTCTTGTTCAAGTACAAAAGTCTTTAAAGCTGGAAAATCGTTTGGATTTAGTGCTACGTTTGTTCCACACTGCGCGGTTCCTGCGTTTCCAGGAGCAATAAATAATTGTTCACAAAAGGGACTTTCTTGAAATTTACGGGCAAAAGCATGTTCGCGGCCACCACCACCAAGGAGAAGAATTTTCATATAATCTATTTTTCCGACAAAGATAGTAAGAATCAAAGGGCTAGGAACGACAAAACCGAGTTTGTAAGGGGCAAATCTTATCAATCAGGGTTAAATTTTAGTATTTTCGCAGAAAAGAAGGGAGGAGGAATGAGTTAATAATGAATTTACATCTTTGGCTTGACCTTTTTGCCGCTGACTTTGTTAAAAAGCCTCGTGATAGCTCAGCTATCCCTACGTTTTTTGCCTTGCCAGCAACAAAAATCTCTAACCCAAAGGATTGTAACTTATTAAAAACTCATTCCTAACAATATGATTTCCTACATAAAAGGAGCAATTACACACAAAAATCCAGCATATATCATTGTAGAAACAGGTGGCATCGGCTATCACGTCAATGTAAGTTTGCATACCTACGCGCAGATTGAAAAAGAAGAACGAATCA
>CAZYAC010000194.1:0-9629 GCA_964645475.1 uncultured Saprospiraceae bacterium
TAATTCTTTTTTCTGCGAAAACCATCGGGTAGAGTAATACACGGTATAAAAATATAAATTCAACTTTTGTTAAAATCCTGAATCGTTTATAAAGATTTTAATCTTCAACAATTCAACATTTCAACATTTAAACGATTCAACAAATACAACTCATCATGGCTAGTGCTTTAAAAAATCTATCAGAATACGACGACCAATCTCTTCCCGATATCAAAGATCTAAAATTCGGAATAGTGGTTTCGGAATGGAATAAAGAAATAACCCACGCCCTTTATGAAGGTTGCTACGATACCCTTATTAAGCATGGCGCGGCGGCAGATAATATTTATACCACTCAAGTACCAGGTGCTTTTGAGTTGCCCGTTGGTGCCAAAATGCTTGCCGGTCGCCATCGCTTGGATGCCGTGGTCTGTCTAGGTTGTGTCATCAAAGGTGAGACCAGTCACAATGAATACATCAATACATCGGTCGCTCATGGACTGACCACACTAAGTATTGCTTCGGGAAAACCAATGATCTATGGAGTGCTTACTCCTAATGATGAACAGCAAGCAAAGGATCGCTCTGGCGGCAAACATGGTAACAAAGGTATTGAAGCAGCTATTACTGCCATTCGGATGGGAGCACTGAAAGAAGAACTAAAAACAGCTAGTAAGGGGATTGGCTTTTAAGCGATACGCTTAGCCAATATCCGAATACAGAAAACGGGCGATCTCCTGATGAAGGTCGCCCGTTTCTTATTTTTAATTTTTTTCTAGACAGATACCCGTTCCAGCTTATCAATCGGACGAATCCAACCGTTGGTATCTTCTACGGTCCCTGCTCGTAATCCATCAATAGTTGCTTTCAACATTTTTCCTATTTTACGTTCTTCCATTGGAGGGAGTACCATGGTTAAATCGCGGTAAGTAATCTCTGAAACATGGGAAACCACAGCAGCTGTTCCAGAACCAAAACTCTCTTCTAGCTTTCCAGCACGATATGCTTCGATCACTTCATCAATAGACAATCGTTTTTCGATTACTTCGATTCCTTTATCCTGTGCAATTTGTATCAGCGTTCGGCGGGTGATTCCTTTAAGGATAGCACCGTCCGTTTCTGGAGTAACTAGTTTTCCATTGATCACGAAGAACAAATTCATCGTTCCAGCTTCTTGGATATATTTAAACTCTTTAGCGTCCATCCACATTACTTGATCGTAACCACTAGCTTTGGCTTTTCCGGCTGGTAGCAAGGAGGATGCATAGTTTCCGGCAGCTTTGGCTTCTCCTACTCCACCAATCGCCGCTCGTACGTACTGATCTTCTGCAATCAAGCGAACTGGCTTGGGATAATAAGGGCCAACTGGTCCAGTAAAAATGATAAATTTATAAGTGTCTGAAGGAGCAACACCTATAAACTCCCCATTGCCAAACATTAGCGGTCGTAGGTATAATGCGCTTCCTTCAGCAGGAGGTATCCATTCATGTTCAAGACCTACCAGTCTTTCTATGGCATCTACAAAAGCAGTTTCTGGAAATTCAGGCATAGACAAGCGGCGAGCCGAGGCGTTGAGGCGTTGCGCATGTAATTCCGGGCGAAATAACATCGGTTGACCATTTTTATCTTTGGATGCTTTCATTCCTTCAAAAATCGATTGGCCATAATGTAATGCTAAACAGGCTGGGTGTACTTCAAAGGGTCCAAAAGGAATAATCTGATAATTACCCCACGCTCCGTCTTTATAATCGGCCGTAAACATATGATCGGAAAAAGTACGGCCAAAGGGAATATTATTAAAATCAACGCTCGAAATACGAGAGGATGCAACGGGATGGATAGGAATTTTTGTCATAATGGCTTTTTAAATTAAGGTTTGGAATCTCTACAAATTTATGTATATTTAGCATGAAAATCAAATTTAAATTCTGTTTTAGTCACCTCAAGTACACATCAACAAAATTTTATTCTTCAATAATTCATGAAATCAAATTTTATATTAAACCCTGATTTTTTCTCTACAAATTTATATATCGTTTCTGATGATAAAAAATCAGCATTAAATCTATTGGGAAGCAACCAAAAACACCTAATTATCGTCTATCGTGCAGACAAAACTGCGTTTGATAGAACTTTTTTGGAAAAGATTTTGGGCGCCGTCCATTATGATTTAGAACAAGATACAACATTAATTGAATTAAGGGAAGATCAGCATTTTAGATTTCAAAGTATTTCTAAAAGTCTATCTCCAAGACATTTAATTAGTTTGGGAATACCTCCAAAAGAACTAGGGCTTAACCTGAACAATCATCTTTATCAACTAAGAAATATTGAAAATTGTTCTTTCTTATTTACTAATAAATTGTCCGAAATAGCAAAAGATAAAAATAAGAAAGCTGCTTTATGGGGATGTTTACAAACCATGTTTATCAACCCCGAAAACGAGACCAATGAAAAAGGATAAGATAGTACTTCCTACGTTGATTTTTGCAACAGGAAATGCCGGGAAGGCCAAAGAGGTAGGCGAACTACTTGACGGAATAATGGAGGTCAGAAGTTTAAAAGATATTGGTTTTACAGAAGATATTCCGGAAGACCACCCTACTTTGGAAGCGAATGCCATTCAAAAGGCCCGTCATATTTACGATCGCTACGGCGAAGATTGTTTTGCAGAGGATACGGGAATGGAAGTAATGGCACTCAACGGAGCGCCAGGTGTTTACTCAGCTCGCTACGCGGGACCAAAACGCAATGACCAGGACAATATGGATATGGTATTGAAAAACTTAATGGATAAAAAAGATCGCAGCGCACAATTTAGAACTGTAGTTGCGTTAATTCTAGGAGGTGAGTTACATACTTTTTCCGGAATCGTAACCGGTGAAATTGCAAAAACAAAAACGGGAGAAAAAGGCTTTGGCTATGATCCTATTTTTGTACCTGATGGTCATTCCACTAGTTTTGCAGAAATGGAGGCAGCAGATAAAAATAAAATCAGCCACCGAGGACGAGCCATTGAAAAATTGATAATATTTTTAAAACAGCATATACAACCAAAAGGTAAGTAAGATTACCTCTAAAAACCAACTGAGAGACCATATTTTCATTAATGAAATGCTTTATTATGATCACTTCAGCTTACACATTGCCACTCATCACTCAGGAAGCGCTTATTAGCGGTTGTATTTCTGGGAGGGCAGACTATCAGAAAATACTTTTTCATAAGTATGCTCCTACGATGTTTGCCGTTTGTTTACGTTATGCTCCAGATTACCATCAGGCAGAAGATTTTTTGCAAGAAGGTTTTATTAAGGTGTTTAACAAATTACACCAATATGCCAACAAGGGATCTTTTGAAGGATGGTTGCGTACCATCTTTGTGAATAATTCCATCGAAGCACTAAGAAAAAATAAAAAATGGTATGAGTTGTTCCCCAACGAAAAATCACCGCAGCTCATAACCAATACAAATATTCTAGATCATTTGGCAACCCAAGAATTACTCCAGTGTATTCAAAAGTTACCAGATGGTTACAGAACCATTTTTAATTTATATGTGATAGAAGGATTCTCGCACAAAGAAATCAGCAAAATGCTAGAGATTTCTGAAGGAACTTCAAAGTCTCAATTATCACGCGCTAGAATTGCCTTACAACGCATTGTAAAAACGCGGGACAACCAACTTGAAAATATAATATAACCCCATGAAAAATAGTAATAACAATAACCAAGAATTTGATAAAACGTTTAATGAACGTTTTTCGGATTTCCATTTCAACCCGGATCCAGCATTTTTTGACCGGATTCAATCGAAGATGGAAAATCAGCAGTTTGATCAAGAAGTAAAAAACCGATTTGATCAGTATACTGCGACCCCTTCTGATAAAGTCTGGGAATCTGTCCAACCAAATCTTCCATTGCATCTCGGCATTCGTATTCAGTTACAACGGCTAAGCCGCATTGCGGCAGTCCTTCTTTTTACAATGACTGGATTATATTTCTACCAAACGCAACAGGATGCTTCAGAAATCGCTAGTACTGAGATTCTTCCTTCTGAAGGAAATACAGCATTATCCGCTGACGAATCCGATTTTGTTTTTGAAGTTCCAGAATCTGTTCCTGTAGAAGAAGTTAACAAGGAAAAAGCCCAAAAGAAATTACGTAAAAAGAAAAAAGCTAAGAAAAAAGGTACCGCTGATTATCTGGCTTTAATTCTAGGTGAAGAGGATGATTTCGACGAATTTATTGATCATAAAAAAATAAAAGAAATATTACAACCTGTTGAACAACTTTCACCAGAGTTTATGTCTGCTTCGGCATTGGCCCCCTTACCCCGCTACGCAAGTTATCCGGTAACCAATAACCAGGACATTGAATTAAACATTAATATTCCATTACAAGTCGTCGAACCGCACGAAGTGGATGACCTAATAAGATTATACGATCAAACGCAACGAGCAGAAAGAGATTGAGGAATTGTTGAATTGTTGAATTGTTGAATAAATTCAAAATAAAATTGCTGGTTTTAAAAATTAATGATAACTCATTTTGAATGTTTTTTTAAAATGAAAATAGATTTTACAAGCAAACTTAATAGGTCAGAGATTCAACAAAATAAAAAACCCCGAAGGTATTCAGATTAACTGATCCCTCCGGGGTTTATTATTTAAGATAATGAAGTTTTCTTCTGATATCTAGAATGGACAACCAATACATTCATCCACACGTGGATCTGATTTTGGTTGAGATATTTCTCGAGCGTCGACATCACCAACGTTTCCTAAAATTCTAAATTCTGTACGTCGATTCATCTGGTGTTCTCGTTCAGAACAAGGAATTTGATTTTTACAATCATTCACGTTCTGGCTTTCACCATATCCTACCGCAACCAATCGATCTCGATCAATTCCGTTTGCAATCAACCAACGCACTACTGAATCAGCACGTCGTTGAGATAAAGCTCGGTTATAGTAATTTGATCCTCGAGAATCCGTATGTGATCCAATTTCTACCACAAACTCAGGATTGTTTTCTAGCATCGCCTGTAAAGATTGCAACTGTGGCTCTGCTTCATCTCTTAAGTAAGACTGATCAAAGTCATAGTAAATATGCAATAGATAAGCTACGGCTTGGTTTGGCCCTGGTGCTACTGGACTCACTGGGAAAGTAGTACTTCCTGGTGTTTCATTAATTTCGATACCATTCTTAAAAGTACGGTCATTGATTACGCCATTCGCTGGAAGATTAGTATTAGGATCTATCCATAAATCCGTCGCACTATCTTTATATGGAGAACCTACTGTCGGAGTATCTACATAAGTATCGGTAGCCGAAGTAGGCTGTAGATTAAGATTTGCTTGTAGTGTCAAAGATTTCTCTTCTCCACGCGTACACTGGTCAGCGACCGTAGCCGCGATATAACCGGTCTTACTACCTTTCACGGTATAGCAACAATCTTTATCTAGTTTAAAATTATAGGTACCGAGTACATCGGTCGTATACGTTTGTTCATCTTTATCGCAGTCGTTCATCAACGTTACCGTTGCACCTTCCAGTGGCAAACCAGTATTGTCATCAAAAACAACTCCTTCGATTTCAAATTCCATCGCAGGATCGAGTGGAATTTCTACGAACACTTTTTCTCCTCGTGGGATATCAGTTGTACAACCTTTTTCTTCGTTGTCTAAGTAATTTTCTGCACTAGCAGTAAAATTACAGCATTCTCCCATTTTTTGATCGATGGTAACTTTACCTTCTGCATCTGTAGTCAACGTCAAACCAGTACAATCATTTACAACGCTAGCACCTTCGATTGGCTCTTTAGTTTCGCGATCATAAACTAGGATTTCAACTGGAGAAGCAATCTTCTTAAAGCTATAAATATCATCCATTCCAGATCCGCCTTCACGGTCAGAAGATATAAATCCACAAGTTCCTTCTTCGTTAAAAACAACACCGAAGTCATCAGAGATGGTATTGATTGGGTAACCAACGTTTTCGATCATTCCCCATTCGCCTTCTCCTTTATCTTCCATGTAGTAGATATCTAATCCACCAAGTCCAATTTGTCCATCGGAAGAAAAGTATAATTTACCAGTAGGATCATAGTTTGGAAATACCTCGTTTCCTTCGGTATTAATTCCAGGTCCAAGGTTCAATGGTGGTCCCCAACTGCCGCTTTCCTTTTCAGATTTGTAAAGGTCCATTCCTCCAAATCCACCAGGCATATCAGAAGAAAAATACAAAGTATTATTGTCTGGAGTCAACGTTGGATGTGCAACAGAATACTCATCACTATTGAAAGGTAAACCTTCAAGGTCTCCCCAGTCGTTGTCTCCTTTTTTAGGTGCGTGGTATATTTTTAATTTTACAATACCGTCATCAGATTTTCCAGGTTTTCCCTTTACCTGATTATTACGAGTATAATAAATTTCAGATTGATCTTGATTAAAACTTACGGCAGCGTCATGGAATTTTCCGTTCAGGTCGCCAGAAAATTTCTTAGGATTACCAAATGTGTATTCACCACAATCTTCTTTATCTACAGGTTCCGCCTTGATTTTATATAATTCCAAAAATGGATTTCCTGTCCAAGTATGGGTACGCTTGATTGCACCGCCCATATCTCTTTCAGACGCAAAGATAATTTCATCTCCATAAATAACAGGACTAAAATCATCTACATTGGAATTAAAAGGTAGATGTACAATTTCGTAAATACCCGCGTTCTTAGTCATTAACTCGTCTTCGTAATCACACGCTTTAACGAGATACTGTCCACGTAAATCATCGGGAACTTCTTCCACGTACTTTTCGTACCATTCTTTTGCCAGATCACATTTACCGTTACGTTGCAACATCTGCCCGTAATAAAGTTTGTGAATAGGCTCGGATTCTGGTAATCGAACAACCTGTCCATACCAGTATTCACCGTCTTCAGAATTACTTACTTTTCGGTAGCATTCTGCCAATAACATTTTTGCTTCGCTATTATCGTCTTTTTCCAGTACTTGATTAAACAAGGTGATTGCTTGTTGATAATTCAGACCTTCCATGGCTTTTACTGCTCGCTTCATTTTCTGAGCAAACAAACCGGAAGCCCCAAAGGACATCACTAGCATGATTAAAATTAGCTTCTTAAACTTCATTTTTCTTACTTTAATTAAGGGATTGTGTTTTTATGGATTTCTATACTAGGCTGATTGAAAGCCCACTGTTGTTTAATACACTTTGTATTAAGTTGCTTGGTATTTTGAATAGGTTATTTGTGGTGAGTACGAAACCAATATTTTTAAAAATAGCCGTAGCTATTTGATGAAATTTGGATGAAGTAATCGTCACAAAGAAGCATTCTAAAATCCTAATGAATTTATTACACAGTGTATTTAAAAGTATCGAGGTGTCACCACCTGTTTAGTTTTGTAATCAAATTCGTATCCGAGCATAATTTCAAACGAACCACCAGCAACGCTCTGCAATTTGGTCAGCGTATAATCGTACGCTACTCCAATACGCAATCCGTTAGCCAGATAGTAGGCTGCCCATACATCCGCTGAGTCAAAAGAGCTTTGATCGCCAACGATTCCTTCGATGGCAGAACGGAAAGAAACTCCGACCCATAAAGCCTGCTGGAACATCAGTGATAAATCAATATCAAACTCGGTAGGTGCTCCAAAAGCTTGGAACGCTTCGTCCTTGCTAAAGCTACTTAGTAAGCCTACGTTTTTAACCAAAATAGATGGTTTGAAAATCAAGGCATCTCCTTTTAGTGGGAATGCAGCTCCGGCAGAAAAATAGTAATGCCGTTGTTGTCTTGCCCAAATATTGGTATTGATCTCATTGTCACGCAAATCATATTCGATTAGTTGTGGACTAGCAAATCCTACATAAAATTTTGGTGTATAATAATAAATACCAGCTCCAAAATTAGGTAGTAATCGGGACGGTGTCATTTCTTCAAACGCTTCGTCACCAACGCCTTGCTCAAGGCTAAGCTTATTGAAATCAGCTCGCCAGTGCATTACACCACCTTGCAAACCAATAGAAAGCTTTCCTTTTCCCATTGGAATTCGGTAAGCGTAACTTAAATTAGCACGAATAGAATTAGTGGGACCGATCTCATCGTTCACCAAACTAAGACCTACTCCAACTCGCTCGTTGGGCATGGGTGTGTGAATGATGAGAGATTGCGTTTGTGGTGCGCCCTCAATTCCCCACCATTGTGTCCGGTGGATAAGATTCATCGCAAGGTGATCCTTTGATCCGGCATAAGCAGGATTGAAAGTCAGACTGTTAAACATGTACTTAGTGAACATGGCATCCTGCTGTGCTAACAGGTTAGTCCCTCCGACGAATAATAGCACGATAAATAAGTAGATTTTTCTCATAATCCATGGTAGATTTTAGAAGTTCAGTTTGTGTAAGATTCTGGTGTTTTCTCGATTAGTAAATAATATTAATAAGATGCTAAAATCAAAAATGATGCTAGACTTTTTTATTCTATTTTTGTTGGACTACTGTTTAGCGCATTAGCTGAACGTAACCCGAGAGCTTTTCGCCATCTCCTCTTTCTAATAAGTAGAAATAGGTTCCATCCGGCAGGTCTACTCCTTCCCAGGTACCAGCCCAGTCGTTTTGGTAATTAGTCGTTCTCAAAACCCGATTTCCCCATCGATTGTAGACGTAAAGCACGTGATCCGGAAAATTTTCTAAACCAGTGATCCGAAAGAAGTCATTTATGTTGTCATTATTGGGTGAAAACCCGTTAAAAACAAACAATTCTCCAGGCTGTCCCTGATTACACTCGATAAAGACCGTCACTGTAGTCGTATCAGAACCGAATTCGTTAGCGACTACATAGGTAAATTGATCTGTTCCACAACTATCTCTTGTGCTGTAAGTAACAATACAGTCTTCTGTATCTCTAAAAGCAATCCCTTTTTCTGGGCCTACTCCACCATCTGCTACGGGAAGTACAAAGAAATTGTCTATAGTTCCTGGGATGGTATCATTTTCACAAACATTAATACTTATCGTACCATTAACTAATACAGTGTCTGAGTCGGGGCTTAGTATCGGAGGAGAATTTATCGGTAAATCGGTGACGTTGAAAATAAAGGTGGTGGTGTCACAGGTCATGAATTCATCACAAACTGCTACACAAAGTGTGTCGCTAAAATCGGCATTGAGACCTACAACGTCTATACACAAAGATAAGGGATTTGAGACAAAGTCAACAGCCTGACCGCCAAAATTATTACAAATGAAAATACTATCCATTACCATACCTCCTAATTGCAAGGTATCCAAGCAATAAGTGACGGTATTTCCAAGTCGGATATCATCTACAATTATTTCTGAAATTGGATTCAAAATATCGACCACATAATAGATCGTATCAACATTGCCCATCGCATCCGTAAATTGTAGACAAGCAGTATCCTGCCCTGGCATAAGACCATCAATATTCAGACAAAAGTTAAAAGTATCCAGCGTAAAATCAACCGCCATTGGTACATCCGCACAGAAGTTTTGGATATTAACCACGGGTCCATTTAGATTATCTAAGGAAAAGTTACAAATCGTAGCTTCTTGATTGATAAAGAGCGTATCATTGACCAATCCTGGTCCATCTCTCAAGGTTCGTACAT
>CAZYAC010000195.1:0-2960 GCA_964645475.1 uncultured Saprospiraceae bacterium
ATTTGTCTAGTAATGGATTGTCAATTGCCATAGTATTTCGTTTAATTGCTTTTGGTTATTTGCTTCTGACTTTAAATGCGATAGAAAGAAGCTAACAACCAATAGCTAACAAGCTAATAGCCCATTTTAAATCGTTTTAGCATCCTTACTCAACAGATAATTAGCCCCTAAACTAAATATAAGAATGCCAATAAAAAAAGCATTAATAAAGAATTCTGCTTGTGTAAAGATACCTCCAATTCCGAAAAAGCACAAGAGCCCCAAAAAACAACCCAGTTGTTTACGGGATTTACTACCGGGTAACGTCTTAAAAAAGCCACCGACAGGAATCATCAAAAAGATCAAGACCAAACTAAGAAAAAAGAGCGTTTCCCCTCCTTCCGTCACGAAGAGTCCATCATCTCTAAGCTCAAAACTATTGCCTAATAAATAAAAACTGGCCACTGAAATAATCGCTCCAATTAGTAAAACACTCACCACAGAAGAAGCTTTAAATTCATCCTCCGTCATGGCGTGTTTTCCCAAGGGATGAAACCGTAAAAAAGTATTCGAAATAGGCATGGCAATCCAAGAAGAGAAAGCCATTAGAATATATAAAACGATCAACGGTGTTAAAATGGTCGCTATCACAGGATAAAGATCAGAAATAAAAAGAACAAAATGATAGAGGGCGTAAATGCCAATTAGAAAAAACCATCTGCTTTTGGATTGTAATTTATTCATCCACAAAAAATATTTTAGCACATAGCGATAAAGAATATTCTTTGCTTTGATGGCTTCTTTCAACCCAGATCGGGTATACTCGTTGGTAGGATCGAGTCGCAGCGATTCTTTAAAATGGGTGACGGCTTTTTCGTAATCGTCTTGTTCAATGGCCACCCATCCACGGTTGGCGTGCGCCAAGGCATTTTCGGGTGAACGACTTAACGCAAAATCAATTGAATTGGCAGCCTCCGATTTTCGGTTGAGCTTGACCAGTGCCTGTGTTCGTTGATTAATCAAATTGATACTTTCTGGATTAATGGTCAATCCTTGATCTGCGGCTTCTAGACTAGCCGTCCAGTTTTCTAAATAAAATTCTATCTGTGATGAGAGTAGAAAAAAATCAGCATCATTTGGATTGATCCGCAAACCTTCCCGAATGGTCGCTTGGCAAGCATCCACTTGTTTATTAAAAAACTGAGCACGCGCCAGATGATGATAAAAATAACCAATGTGTGGTGCGGCTGCCACTGCTTGTTTTGCAAGGTCAAGAGCTTCAGGACGTCGATTATTTTCTAGATAACATTCTGACAACATGGCCAAGGCAAACGGATTTTCTGGATCTTGTTGTAATGCTTGGCCTATTTCTTTTTCTGCTTCTTCGTAGCGTTCTTGCGCTATGAGCAATTGGGCTCGTCGAATGTGTGGAGAGCCGATCATTTTTTTAGATTTAGATAGGTTAGAATATCGTCGTACAAACCACTTTCGTTGGAAAATAAGGCGTAGTTTTTCGCGGTATTAAACCATTCCTTAGTGGTTGGTTTTTGTAGTTTAACGGCTTGTAAAAGGTCCGTGGTGGTCAGTGGTTGTGGAACACCAGCTTGCATGGCGGCGGTGAGTTTTTGTTCAATGGCTCGATCAATTACAGCCTGTAAGTCTGCTCCCGAAAAGTCTTTCGTTTGCCTGGCAATCTGATCGTAATCTATATTTTGAATTGGTTTATTAGCCAGATGAATTTTTAAAATAGCTGCCCTTGCGGCTTCGTCCGGTGGTGGAACGAAAATGATTCGGTCAAACCTTCCTGGTCGTCTAAAAGCTGGATCTAGATGCCAAGGGGTATTGGTAGCGGCGAGAATCAAAACACCTTCGTTGTCATATTCGATTCCGTCTAACTCCGATAAAAACTGATTGATGAGATGCCGGCCTGCACTCTGACGCATATCGGTACGATTGGCACCGAGCGCATCCGCTTCATCAAAAAATAGAACGCAAGGTTTTAGTCGACGCGCTTTTTCAAAAATAGCGTGTAAATTTCGTTCACTCTGTCCTAAATATAAATCTAGAATATCACTAATTCCGACGGGAATAAAATTTGATTGCACTTCTCCTGCCGTGGCGCGCGCGAGATGTGTTTTTCCACAACCTGGAGGGCCGTATAAAAGAATGCCTCCACCTATTTTTTTTCCGTAAGCTTTGTAAATTTCAGGATGTGCCAGTGGATGGATAATTTTCATTTTTATCTCTTCTTTCACTTTATCCATTCCGCCAACCTGCGAAAAGTTAGTTTGTGGTTTTTCGATATCAATGGTGGCTTCTTCTTCGGTTTCGGATCTATCCCCTCCTCCCAGTTTTATCTTTTCTGGTTCTTGTTCTTTTTGGCTAAGCAGGTTTATTTCCGATTCTAGGAATGCATCCTTGAGGTTCGGGTCGAGTAAGATGGCTTTTTGATATGCATCGCTTGCCTCTGGACCATTGCCAGCTTGCAGCAATAGTTTTGCGTAAACGAGCCAAGTACCTACTGGTGGTTTTGGGGTTTTTATCATTTCTTCAATGATGACGAGGCCGGTAGAAGTTTTGGATAATCCACAAAATGAAGTAGCTAGACCTAATTTTACAGAAAGATCATCAGGGGTAGCTCGTAGAATATTTTTATAAGTAGCTTCGGCCTCTTCGTACTTTTGGTGACGAAGGAGTGCCTGCGCAAATAATTTTTGTAAAGGGATATTATCAGGTGAGCCAGCAATGGCTGCTCTTAATTGTGTCAATTCTTCTGAGTCCATTGAGCAATAATATATTGTTGATTTGTTGAACTGTTGGTTTGTTGAGTTTTAATTCGTTACTTCAACGATTTAGCAGTTCAACAAGTTTTATAGTATGTAGGCAATTTGGGAGTTTATAAATAACTTCAGTATTAGGGTTGTTCGAAAGAAATCTATCATCTTTAAGTTATTGACAGCTTATTTCATGAAAACTGATTT